>NZ_CP022535.1:600000-900000 GCF_002237575.1 Spiroplasma corruscae | reverse complement strand
GATGGTTGGTCTTCAAGGAGCTGGAAAGACAACAACAGCTGGTAAACTTGCTCATTTAATAACAAAAAAACATAACAAAAAAACTCTATTAGTGGCACTTGATATTTATAGACCAGGTGCTATTGATCAACTTGTTGAATTAGGACAACAAAATGATTTAGAAATCTTTGAAAAAGGCAAACAAGATCCTGTTAAGACAGCTAAACAAGCATTAGATTATGCTGAAAAAAATGGTGTAGATGTAATAATTTTAGATACAGCTGGTAGACTTCAAATAGATAAAGAATTGATGAAAGAATTAAACAACATTAGAAAAGAAGTCTCTCCATCTGAAATAATTCTTACCGTTGATGGGATGACAGGTCAAGATATTATTAATGTTACAAATGAATTTGATAAATTACTTAAACTAACAGGTGTAATTGTAACTAAGTTAGATGGAGATGCACGTGGGGGTGCAACTCTTTCAATTAGTCATATTACTAAATTACCAATTAAATTTATTGGTGAGGGTGAAGGTATTGGAGCTCTTGCTGAATTTCATCCTAAAAGAATGGCTGATAGAATTCTTGGAATGGGTGATGTTGATACATTATTTGAAAAAGCGGCTTCCGTTGTTGACCAAAGAACAATGGAAAAAACTATGAAAAGAATGTTTGCTGGGCAGTTTGATTTAGAAGATTTGAGAAATCAACTTGAACAAGTTGCAAAAATGGGAAATTTAGGAGGAATCATGAAAATGGTTCCTGGTATGAATGGTAAAGTATCAGAACAACAAATTACTCAAGCACAAGAAAGACTTAGGGTAGCAAATATTTTAATGAGCTCTATGACTTTAAAAGAGAGAAGAGAACCAAGAGTTTTAAAAGCGATGACTAGAAAGCAAAGGATTATAAAAGGGTCTGGTAGAACAGAAAAAGAATATAATGATTTGCTAAATCAATTTGATAAAGGTAAGAAACAAGTACTAGAAATGGCGAAATCATTAAAGGCTGGTAAACTTCCAAATTTCGGTGGTGGATTTAATAAATTTAGATAAAATATTGTTATTACAATATTTTTTTTATTTAGTAACAATAAGAATAAAATATATTTGAGGTGAATGTATGGAAAAGTTAATAGTAATAACTGGTGCATCTAGTGGTATTGGAAAACAATTAGCAATTGATTTTAATGAAAGAGGGTATAAATTACTCTTATTAGCTAGAAGAGTTGATTTATTAGTAAACCTAAATCTTGAAAATGCAATATGTAAACAATTAGATGTTACAGACTATGAAAATTTTAAGCTACAAGTAGATGAAGCAGAAAAATATTTTAATTTAAAGGTGGATTTACTTATTAATAACGCAGGTATTATGCCGCTAGATAAAATTTATAATTTAGACTTAAAAACACAACACGATATGATAGATATTAATATAAAAGGTGTTTTAAATGGTATGAATATAGTTATTAATGATATGAAAGAAAGAAAAACAGGTACTATTATTAATATTAGTTCGGTAGCTGGTAGATGAACAGGTGAAAATAGAGCTGTTTACAATGGAACAAAGTTTGCTGTTCATGCTATTTCAGAGCAATCAAGAAGAGAGTTAGCGCCATTTAATGTAAGGTTATTAACAATAGCACCGGCTATTGTAGATACAAATTTATTGGACAACACTAGCAATAAAGAAGTACTAAATGATTATCTAAAGGTTAAAGAAAAAATAAATAACGGACTTACTCCAAAACAAGTTTCTAGCATTATTATTTACGCTTATGAATTACCACAAGAAATTAGCTTGAAAGAAATTGTATTAAGTTCAACAAAACAAGCTATATAAAAAAAATCATACTAAGTATGATTTTATTTTTTTGATTCCAATTTTCTCAATTCTTCTTCTTTTTGAGTAATTGCTTGAAGTCTTCTGTTAGCATCATCAATTGCTTTTCTTGTAATTTCCATTTCAATTCTACGTTTTTCTTTTTCAATAACTTTTTTCCAAATTCCTGATTTCATTGAATCTGACATAAGTAAAATTATTAAGATTGAAATATTAAACATTTCATCTATTTTACGTGATACAAATTTCTTATCCTTAGGTGTCATTTGGTCTGATTTAATTACTTCAAGTGCAGAAACATCAACATAAAATTGTTCTGAAAATTCTAATCCAAATCTTTGGTTAACTATTGTTTTACCCTCATAAATAAATGCTAATAAGTTTTTAAATAATATTAACTTTTGTTCTATTTCATGAGGTGCACAACCTCTAAACTGACCAATTATATTTGATAATCTATCATCCTGGAATTGATCTACAATTTCTTCTATGATAACCCTAGTTTCTTGGCTAACAAGTTTAAAAATAGGTTTCTGTTGAGAAGTTTCAGTTTCAATAAACCTATAATTCATTGCACTAATATATTTTCTAATTCTTAGTGGTAGAATGTACATGTCATATGCTATATATTCTGAATATCTTCATTTTCTATCTATAATTTGCAAAATAATATTGTAAACCATTTCTAATATAGTAAGATTTAGTGTTCTATCATTAAGCTTAAATTCAAGTTTATTTAATCTTAAAATCTGATAATACTCATAACCATAGTATTCCATTGATAACATATTAAAATATGTTTGTATTGTGGTATTATTCATTATAGCTGAATAAGAAAATTGAATATCTGGAACTAATGCATCAATTATATTTTCAAATTGAGGTCTATAGTCAAGAATTGATTGAAAGTGTTTTTTTTCTGCTGCCATTGTTTTGCTTCCCCCAAAATCATTTTAATTATTTTACCACATTATGGAGTTATTTTTTATACTTTAAGTCTAAAAGGAGAAAAAAATGTCAATCAAAATAGTATGTTTTAACAAAGTTAGTAATGAATATAGGGATTTAAACGAGTTCTACATTAATAAAATAAATAAGTTTATAAACATCGAATTAATCGAAATAAAAGAAATAAATTATGGAAATCCTAAAGAATATATGGCAAAAAATGAATATAATATTAATGAACGATTAAATAAGTTTAAGAATTATGATACTTATTTATTAGAAATTAACTCTACTCAAATAGACTCAACAAAGTTTTCAAAAATTATAAACAACTGTATAGATACTAATAGTGGTAATATATGTTTTATTATTGGACCTAGTGATGGATATAGTGAATCATTTAAAAGTAAGTTTAAAAACCAAATAAGTTTTGGTAAGATTACATTCCCACATCAATTAGTTAGAATAATTTTATTAGAACAGATATATAGGAGTTTCAAGATCATTAAAAACCAAAAGTATCATAAATAGAGGTATAAAAAAAATGGTAAAACAGAAAGCAAGTTTTAATTGATTTCCTGGTCATATGAATAAAACAATTAAGGAAATTGAAGCGACTCTACCAATTATTGATTTAGTAATTGAAATAGTTGATGTAAGGGCTCCTTATTCATCTCAAAATCCATTATTAAAAAAATTATTAGCAAAAAAAAATAAATTAATGGTATTTACAAAGTGTGATATTGCAGACAAAACAGTCACTTCTCAATGAAGTGATTATTTTAAAAATACAAATACTTGAACTTATTTCATAAAAAATAAAACTATGGACATTTCAAAAGATATCATTAAAAAGATTAACGAAGCAACAATTGACATTCAAATAAAACAGAAAAATAAGGGGGTTGAAAACCCTCAATTAAATGTTCTTGTTGTAGGGATACCTAATGTTGGTAAATCTACTGTTATTACAAAATTAGCTAAAGGAAAAACAGCAAAAGTTGGTAATAAACCAGGTCTTACAAGAGGATTACAAAGATTTAATTTAACCAATAATATTACAGTTATTGATACTCCTGGAATATTACCATCTAAGTTTGAGAATGAAACTGTTGCTTGTAATTGTGCAGCTATTAATTCTATAAAATTAGATTTAATTCCTAAAGAGAGATTTGCTACAAAAATAATGAGATATATTTATAATTCATACCCATATCTAATAGAAAGTAAATACAACATAAAAAATACAGCTTTAAGACCAATTAATTATGAAGATACTTATAAAATCTTTGAGCAAATTGCAATGAAATATAACTTTTTAATTATAGATGATATTTATGATGTTGACCGTGCAATAGATAATTTTATAAACGATGTAATTGGTTGTAAGTTGGGTGCAGTTTCTTTTGAAAAACCAATAGAAGTTGTAGAAGTTAATTCATTAACACTTGATGATATTGATATTGATAAAGTTACTGAAAGTGATTTAACAGTTGAATGATAATAAATCCAAGATTTGAATATGATAATAAAATTAGATTAAACTATAAAGTAAAATATATATCTGGTAGCGATGAAGTCGGAAGGGGCGCAATGGCTGGTCCAATTGTTGTTGCTTCTGTTATATTAAAGGATGGATATAATAATGCTTTAATTAGAGATTCTAAATTATTAACAGAAAAACAAAGAGAAAGTTTATATGAAGAAATTCTAGAAAATTGTGTAAGTTATTCAATTTGTGAGTATAATGAAAAGGTTGTAGATAAATTAAATCCAAAGAATACTAGTAAAAATGGGATGATTGATACTATTTTAAATTTATCTACTAAGCCAGATTTATGTTTAATTGACGGTGAAGATTTAGAAATTGATAATTATAAATTTTTAAAAATTATAAAAGGTGATAATATAAGTTTGTCTATTTCTTGCGCAAGCATTGTTGCTAAAGTTTATAGAGATAGAATAATGAATGATTATCATTTATTATATCCTAGATATAATTTTATTAAGAATAAAGGTTACTGTACAAAAGAACATATGAATGCTTTAAGAGAATATGGGATATTAGATATTCATAGATTATCATATAGACCTGTAATTCAAGTCAAGGAGAAGAAAATGAGTTTTAACAAACAGAATAATTTATATCAGTTATGAATTAATTCAAAGAATGTAAATGAAAACTTAAAAAAAGAATTAGAAAACTATAGTGATTCTGAATTAGAAGTTGCTTTTAACAATAAATTGGAATTTGGTACAGCAGGAGTAAGAGGGATAATAGGTGCTGGACCAGGACATTTTAATGAATTTACAATAAAAGAAGTTACAATTGGTTATGCAAGATATTTAATAAAAAATTATCCAAATGATCTTGCACGTGGTGTTGTCATTGGTCATGACAATAGGAAGTTCTCAAAAGAGTTTTCTCAATTAGCCGCTGAAATATTGACTAGTTTTTCTATAAAAGCTTATTTATTTGAAAATAATGATATGAAACCAACTCCAGTAGTATCGTTTGCTACTAGAAAACTAAATGCTATTGGTGGTATTGTAATTACAGCAAGTCATAATCCTGCTGAGTACAATGGTTATAAAATATATGATGAAAATGGTTGTCAACTAATTGATTCTGATACTTTAATAATATCTAATTATATTAATGATATTGAAGATATATTGAGTTGAAAATATAAAGCAGATAATGATTTTTTAGAAGTTGTAAAACATGATGTTATTAATGATTACTGTGAGATGATTAATAATTTACAATTTTATAAGAATCAAGATAGAAATAATTTCAAAATTATTTATTCTGCTGTTAATGGAACAGGGACAGAGTTTAGTCCTAAGTTGCTTAGAAGTTATGGATATCAAGTAATTGAAGTTGAAGAACACTCATTTGAAGATAGCACATTTAAAAATGTTGGGAATCCAAACCCAGAGTTTGATAAAGCATGAGAAATACCATTTAAATATGCAAAAAAACATAAAGACGCCAGCTTGATCATTATGCAAGACCCTGATGCTGATAGAATTGGTGTTGCTGTAAATAATAATGGAGATTGAATTAGAATTGATGGTAATCAAACAGGACCGCTATTAATTGAATGGAAATTAAGTCAAATGAAATTGAACAATACAATGCCTAATAACCCTGCTCTTTACTCAAGTTTTGTTACAAGTGATTTAGGAGATAGAATCGCAAATGAAACATATGGTGTTTCTAATATTATAAAAACATTAACAGGTTTCAAGTGAATGGGTTCTGAAATTTTAAAAGAACCAGAAAGAGGTTTAAACTTTGTATTTGCATATGAAGAGAGTTATGGTTATGTCATTGATTCTTCAACTAGAGATAAAGATGGCATACAAGCTGCAACAATGTTAACAGAAGCTGCTTGATATTATAAAACAAAATTTAATAAATCCTTAATAGATGTTTTAAATGACTTATATGATAAGTATGGATACTACTACACTCATACTATTAACTTAAATTTTAGTATAAATGAAATTAAATCAAAAGTAGAACCAATAATGAAAAAACTAAGACTTGAAAATATCGAAAAGTTTGGTGATTTGGAAGTTTCATATGTTGAAGATTATTTAAGCGGCTTGTATAATATGCCGGGCCAAAACTTATTAAAGTTTTATTTTAATGAGAAAAGTTGGTTAGCAATACGACCAAGTGGTACTGAACCTAAAATTAAGATATATTTTGTTTGTGTAGATGTTAATTATGATAGAGCAAAGTCAAAATGTGATGCATTAATTAAAAATATAAAAGATTTTTTAGATATAAAATAAATCGATATTAATCGATTTTTTATTTTTTATTACTTTTTTCATAAACGTGTCGATTTATTAAGTGGGAGGTTAATAATGAACAATGTAACTATATTAGGCCAACTTGAAGGTAACCCCGAATTGGTATATAACTCTAAAGATGGCGAAAAAAAATTATATAAACTTATTATAAAAGTACCAAGAATAACAACAAATAAAAACTCTAAATGTAAGGAAGATTTTATAAATGTAAAAATCTGGAATAATGTTTTAGGTGATGAGTTTGATTATTATGATAAGTTAACTATTGGGGTTGAAGGTAAATTGATATCATATTCTAACCCTGAAAATAAAAGTTTTGGGAACGATTTTGTAGCTCATAAAATCTTTCAATTTAATTAATGGAAAATGTGCTACTATACTTTTCTTTAAAATATAATGGTGATTGAGATAAGATTTTCGATGCTCTTGAACAAAAAGAGAAAATCGATATCAATGAATTAAGAAATATTCAAGATAAAATAAGGTGCAAATTCATAACTTTGTTAAATCCAATTTACCCAACAGAGTTAAAAAATACCTTCAAACCACCATTTGTATTATATTATGTTGGAAATATACAATTATTATCAAACTTTAACAAAACATTATCAATTTATTCCAATGATAAATTAGATAAAAAAAATATCAATAGTATTAACTGTATATTGAATGAATCAAAAGAAAATGACTACACAATTATTCTTTCAAATGATGATAATTATATAAAAAAAGTAACCATTGAAAATTTAGATGTAAATAATAAATATATTTATGCAATAAATGGTAGTATATATAATTATTTTGTCGATAATGATCTTGATTTTGAAGATAATTTTAGTAAAACATTATTTTTGAGTTATACTTACAAAAATGACCATGAATCAAATGATGCAAAGACAAATCATTTACAGGCGTCATTATCTAAGTTTGTATTGTTCTTAGATTGCATTAATACTCAAAAGTATATTAATTTATTTAATCATTTTATAAATGAGGGTAAAGAAGTATTATCTATACCTGAAATAGAGTTATCAAGCGCCATTACAAATACTTTTATAGATATGGGTACAAAAATTTTAAAAAATTTTAAATAAGTGTAGAAATAAAATTAATTTATTGTATAATTAATTTGTCATAGAGATATGACACTTGTAAGGTTAATACCTAATAAAATTAAATTAATCATTTTATTCCCGACACACAAATGATATATAAAATTTTAATTGAGAGATAGATTATCTCTCTTTTTTTTATTTTCATAAATATATGTACTATAATTAAAGTGGTGATTAGAAATGAAGGAAATTAACAAAGAAACAAGTTCTCCTACTTTTACTAAGAAAAAACGTAAAAAAGCAAAAACATTTTTTGGAATTATATTTAAATACCTTAAAAAAAGACCTATTTTTGCCTTCTTTATAGTTTTTCTAACATTATTATCATCTGTTACTACTATTGTTGGTCCAAAAATTATTCAAAATATTATGTCAATTTTAATGGCACCAAGTATGTTTAAAGATGGAAATTATCCTCCAATAGATCAATTAAATGATATGTTAAGTAAATCTGGAAACAATATATTAGTCCAAGCTAAGGATCTAGGAAATGGAAATTATTGGTTTTACTCTTCATTCTTTGGTATTGATTTTGGATGACAAGATTGAATATATTTACAAGTAGGAATTTTTGCACTATTAGCTTTATTCACTTTTTTATCAAATTACTTAACTGGTTTGTTAGGTAAAAATATTGAAATTAATCTTAGAAATCAAGCTTTAGAAAATTTAGTAAAACAAGATATGAGTTATTACTCAGACAAAAAAATTGGTGAAATATTAACGAAAATTGTATCTGATACACAGATTGTTGGTGAACAAGGTCAAATTATTCCAGTAACACTTTTATCTGCTACATTTACTTTTTTCGGTTCATTAATTACAATGCTTACAATTGATGTAAAACTTACAATTGTTGTAATAGTTACTATGTTTATTATAATGACAGTAATGTTTTCAACTTTTGGTATTGTAAAAAAATTAATGTTTAAAACAAGGGATTCAATTACTTCAATTAATGGTGATGTTACCGATAGAATTGGTACCATTAATCTTATTAAAGCTTCAGGTACAGAATCTTATGAAACAGAAAGATTTAAGTACTTACATAAAGATTATTTTAAAAAATCAAAAAGTTTAATAAAATTACAATCAATTGTTATTACTGTTATGGTTGCAGGAATTAGTTCAATACAAATGGTAATAGTAATTGCTGCTGCTTTACTATATAACGGAGATGGTCCACAATTATCAGTTATATTATCATCATTTATAAGTGGTGTAGGAACAATGGTAGGGCCTCTAATGCAGTTAGCAAGAGTAAATGCAGGAATGGTTCAAGCGTCGACGTCTGCAGCGCGAATTGATGCTATTATGAAGGCTAAGGCTAAAATAGACCCTCATTACAACGAAGGTGAAGGAATATATATTGATTCTATTGATGGAGATATCATATTTAATAATATTGAGTTTAGATATCCAGAAAAACCAAATAAAGTAGTATTACCAAATTTTAGTTACACTTTTAAAAAGGGTAAGAGTTATGCCTTTGTTGGTGAAACTGGTGCAGGTAAATCTACTATTGCTAAATTATTACTAAGATTTTATGATCCTTATAAAGGTGAAGTGTTGATTAACAATAGTGTTAATCTTAAAGATGCTCATTTATCAAGTTATTTACAACATGTTGGATATGTAGAACAAGAACCTCAAATACTATTTGGAACAGTATCAGACAATATTAGGTATGGTAAATTTGATGCAACCGATGAAGAAATTAAGGAAGCTGCAAAAAAAGCTGAATTAGATAGCATTGTTTCATCTTGACCTGATGGTTATGACACAATACTTGGAGAAAGAGGATTTATTTTAAGTGGTGGACAAAAACAAAGACTTGTCATAGCGAGAATGTTTTTAAAAGACCCACAATTATTGGTTCTTGATGAAGCAACAAGTGCATTAGATAATATTATAGAAAAAGAGATTCAAAGCAAATTAGAAGCATTGATGAAGGGCAGAACAACTGTTACAATAGCCCACCGTTTAAGCACAATTAAAAATGTAGATCAAATAATTGTTTTAGGGCGAGACCAAGGTATTGTTCAAACTGGAACTTTTGATGAGTTAAAAGAAGTTCCGGGACATTTTAAAAATCTATACGAAGCAGGGTTAATGGATTAAAATAAAAGTTTTTGCTTTTATTTTTTTAATTAAGAAGGCAATTTGTTATAATTAAAAAATGAAAAAAACAGTTAATATTATAGGTGCAGGTTTATCAGGGTGCGAGGCTGCTTGGCAACTAGCGAATAGAGGAATTAATGTAAATCTTTATGAAATGAAAAGTGTTAAAAAGAATCCTGTGCAAAATTTAGATTATTTTGCAGAATTAGTTTGTTCAAATTCTCTAAGATCAAATGATTTAAAAAATGCGGTAGGTACCTTGAAAAGAGAGTTAGAACTATTCAATTCATTAATTATTCAATCTGCTAATGAATGTGCAATACCAGGTGGTCAAAGTTTAACTGTAGATAGAGAATCATTTTCTAAAACAATAACTAAAAAAATTAAAAACCACCCAAATATAAACGTAATCAAAAAAGAAGTTGTAAGCATTGATAGAGAATGTATAAACATAATAGCTAGTGGTCCTTTAACAAGTCCATTATTGCAACAAGAGATTACTAATATAATAGGAAAAGAATATTTTTATTTTTTTGATGCGGTAGCTCCAATTATAAAGTTGGAATCAATTAATATGAATATTTGTTTTAAGAAGAATAGATATGATAAAGGTGAAACAAAAGATTATATAAATTGTCCAATGAATAAGGAACAGTATGAATTATTTTACAATGAACTTATAAAAGCAGAAACAATAGATTTACATTTAGATGATGAAACTAACTTAAAGTTTTTTGAAGGTTGTATGCCTGTTGAAGCAATGGCTAAAAGAGGCTTTAAAACATTATTGTATGGACCTTTAAAGCCGGCTGGAATTAGTAATAAAGATGGTTCAAAAAATTATGCGATTGTTCAATTAAGACAAGATAATGCTAAAGATTCATTATATAATTTAGTTGGTTTTCAAACAAATTTAAAATTTAATGAACAAAAAAGAATATTTAGATTAATACCTGGTTTAGAAAATGCTGAATTCATAAGATACGGTGTTATGCATAAAAATAACTTTATAAATTCTCCAATTTTGCTTAATGAGTATAATCAATTGAAAAGTAATCAAAATATATTTTTTGTGGGTCAAATTACAGGCGTGGAAGGATATGTTGAATCAACTTCATCAGGACTAATAGCAGCTTTAAATGTTTATCAATTACTAAGCGAAAAGAAAATGGTATCTTTTCCTAAAACAACTGTAATGGGTTCATTGCAAAGTTATATAATAAATACAAACGTTGATGATTTTCAACCTATGAAAGCTAATTGAGGAATTGTAGAAAACCTACATATTGATAAAAAAATAAAAAAAGAGATTAAAAAAGAACTATACTCAAATAGAGCTATTAATGATTTGCAACATTTTATAAAATTAAATAAGTTTAATTAAGAGGAAACATGAAAGATTTATATAAACAAAGCATCTTCTGATATGGCCTTCATAAGGTTGCAGAAGAAAATGCAGAATTAAAATACTACATAACAACTCAAAAAGAACTAATAACATTTTTGTATCCAATTACATTTACTGGAATAGTTCAATATTTTTTGTATAAAAATTTAATAAGTAATGAAATTGAAATTTCAGAACATAATACTTTAACAAACTATATAATTAACAATTTTGATATGTTATATAAAATAAAGTACCGTTATGTTAAAGAAAAACCAAAAAAATTAGTATTTAAAACTGAAGAAACAATCGATTTAGCTAAACAAGTTATTTCAAACCTATTAATACCATATGTTAATGAATACTGTTTTAAGAAATACGATGAATGAAAAGATACCTATAAATCATTTATAAGAGAATCTTTATCAATTTTTGAATATGATATAAATCATGTTTCTGATGATAATTCTTTTAAAACAAGCTTACCTTATCCTTTTATTTTTACACTAAATCTAATAAAAAATTATGATATAAAAGGCCTTTACCAAAGAGTTTTTAAATGTTATCAAAAAGATGTGTTATTAAGGAAGTATCGTTCTGGTAGGGATTGAAAACCAAAAGAGTTAGAATACTTAACTGAAACCTATGAGTTAATTCAAAATGATGAGGAATGAACCATTTTTTTAAGTAATTTTTCTTCAACAAAATGAGAAGCCTTTAATACAAGAGAAAGATACAAAGCATTATTACAATTAACAAAACTTACAACAATCCTGATGAAAGAGGAGATAACTGCAGTTACAATGCTTGATGATGGAGAAGATTTGTACAATTTAATTGAATCATATCTTCCATTATTTTTAAGTTCAGATAAAGAAATTGATAAAAATAAAAAATTGAAACTACATTTAAGAAACTCAAATAATAAAGTTTTATCGCCTTTCAATAGTCAGCATATTAATGGTGAGTTATTAATTCCGTATGCTAAATCTAAAGGTGAAAGATTCATAGATTTTAATGAGAACACTTTAATGGAATGTTTAGAAATTACAAAATATACATTTTCAAAACTAAGATCATTGTTATTAGCGCATGAATACATACCCCAGGTAATAGATAACAAAATCGCTTTTAAGAAAAAATTATTTGTTAATGTATTAAATATTTTTGAAGAAATAAAAGAAAATAAATTTAAACAAAAGATAAGTATGGAAAACATTACTGAGCATGACTTTCTATTAAGCGAAGAAGAAATTGTAGAAACAATTAACAAACAACAAAATTCATTATCTGATTATAAAAACGAAAATACTTTATTAAAAATAGGTAGAGTCATTAATATACTATTAGGGGTTGAACCAAAAACAGCAAAAATAATGGGTTATGATTTATTCGAATTATTTAAAATGGTAATTATTATTTATGGTCCTCATCCGCTTGATCATACTTTCCAGACATATGATAATATTAAAGCTCTTTATGTTAAGTTTACAAAAATGTTGGATTATTATGAAAGTGAACAAAATGAAGAAATTAGAAAAGAGTTTATACCTTATTTAGAGTTACCAACAAAACTTAAAAACTGAGAAAAATAATATTATTAAAAGAGATAAAAAAATTTAATATTTAAACTTAAGCTGCAAAACACTTAATAATCTTAATAGTTTATTAAAAATAGTAATATTTATAAAAAGTTAATATGTAAAAAACAATAACTAAAATTATTATTTCTTTAAATACATTTTTAAGAGTTTTAATATTTAGCAATGAATTCAATTTTTATAAAAATAGAATTAATATAGAATATTTTTATTTTTTTTGTTATTATTATTTTGTTGTTGCCCACGTAGCTCAGTAGGATAGAGCATGCGCCTTCTAAGCGTAGGGTCAGAAGTTCGAATCTTCTCGTGGGCGCCAAATTTGAATCATAAACGCATCAAGCGTTTTTTTTTTTTTTTTATATAAAGAGTCAAGTAAAACTACTTGACTCTTTATATTTATTTATATATTATTATAGAGGTTTAGATAAAAGGAGGAATTTATGGTTAAATTAAGATTAAAAAGAGCCGGAAAAAAAAGAGCTGCTTTTTATAGAATAGTAGCTTCAGATTCACGTGTAAAACGTGATGGAGAATACATAGAGTTAGTGGGTACATATAACCCACTTAATGGAGAAGTTAAACTTCAACATGATATCGCTTTAAAATGGTTGAAGGATGGTGCTCAACCTACTGATACAGTTAGAAATATATTGTCAAAAAATGGTTTAATGAAAGAATTACATGATTTTAAATTGAGTAATCAATCATCTAAAGAAAAAAACCCAGTAACTAAAAAATCAGCAACTAAAAAACCAGTTGCTTCAAAAGCATCAACTGCTTCAAAAGCATCAACTGCTTCAAAAGCATCAACTGCTAAAAAACCAGCAGCTGGAAAAACAACAGATGATAAACCAAAAAAAACTACAACAAAAGTTAAAGAAACTAAGTAATGAATAGTATTGAATTACTCGAGTCATTAAAGGAATTATTATCTGATTTAGTTCCAAAAGATTGTAAATACTTTTTAGATTTTAAATTTGAAGACAATGAAAGTATACAATTTGTATTAGTAACATTTGACGCTTCTGTTTCATTATTTGTCAACAATTCTAATACAGGGATTTTAAATCATATATTACCAATTCTTAATTCGAGAATTTCTAAGTTTAAAAAAGAAATTGTTATAGATATTGAAGTGTTCGAAAATTATGGAAAATAAATTAATAAAAGTTGGGGAAATTGTTTCAACTCATGGAATAAAAGGTAGTATTAAATTTAGTCTATCTGATAAATATGATTATGATAAGTCATTAATTAATGAAACATTTTTCATAAAAGATAGGGTTAGTTTCTTACCATATAAGATTGAGAATGTTTACTTTAAAAATACTAATTGTATTATTAAATTTACTAGTATTAATTCAATAAATGAAGCTTGTAATTTAGTAAAAAAAGAAGTATTTATTAACAAAGATAAGAAGCTATTTATAAATACAATTAACTATAATGATTATTCAGTGAAATTTAATGATATTAATTACTCTGTATTAGATGTAATTGATAATGGCGTATACTGATTAGTAAAGATTAATTATATTGATACAATAGTGTGAATACCATTAGTTGATAAATATGTTGAATTTATTAATGATGATGAGCAACTTATCAAGGCCATTAATATAGATAGTTTGAGGGTTTAATGAAGTTTACAATAATAACATTATTTCCATGCTTGATAAAAACAAGTATATCAGAATCAATAGTTAAAAGAGCTATTGATAAAAAACTGGTTGAAATTGAAGTATTGAATTTGAGAGATTTTTCTACTTTAAATAACCAACAAATTGATGATTATCAATATGGTGGTGGTAGTGGGATGGTTCTAATGGTTGAACCAATAGTTAGAGCAATTGAGAGTTGTCGACAAGACAAAAGTATTGTTGTGTTAATGTCACCACAAGGTAAAACCTTAAAACAAGATATTTCTAAAAACTTTAGCACTTCTTATGAACATATTATTATTATTTGTGGCCATTATGAAGGTTTTGATCAAAGAGTAATGGATTATATTGATTTAGAATTATCAATTGGTGATTATGTTCTAACTGGCGGAGAATTACCAGCATTAATACTTGTTGATTCAGTTGTAAGACTTTTAAAAGGTGTTATTAATGAAGAATCACATAAAAATGATAGTTTTGAAGATAACTTACTTGATTATCCCGTTTATACAAAACCATATAATTTTAGGGATAAAAAAGTGCCAGATATTTTACTAAGTGGCCATCATGGTAATGTTGAAAAGTACCGTAAACAAGAAAAGTTAAAAAATACTTATTTAAAAAGGCCGGATTTAATTAATTATGATAGTTTGACAATAGATGATATAAAATATTTAAAAGAACTTAAAAGTTTGAAAGGAGAAGAATAATATGAATATGTTAACCAAAACAACTAAATCAATAGTTGATGAGCAATTAAATAATAATTTACCAAGATTTACATCAGGGGATACTATTAGAGTAAGTGTAAAAATAAAAGAAGGGGATAAGTATCGTATTCAAGCATTTGAAGGTGTTGTAATTAAAACACAAGGTAGTGGAATTACTTTTTCAGTTTGCGTAAGAAAAAACTCTAACGGTGTTTTTGTTGAAAGAACTTTCCCAGTTCATTCACCAATAATTGACTCAATCGATGTACTAAAAAGAGGTCGTGTTCGTAGAGCAAGAATATACTACATTAGAAAATTATCAGGTAAGGCAGCAAGGATTAAAGAAATTATTGTATCAAAAGATAAGAAGAATGCTGAAAAAACTGAGTTTGTAAAAAAATCTGCAAGATTAGCAGCAACAAAACCTACTTCAACTAAGTCAACAAAATCAGCACCATCAACTGCTGCAAAACCATCAACTAATGCAAAACCAGGAAATGATAAACCAAAAGAAGTAGAAACCAAAAGTGAATAATTAATTTAACAAAAAACTCTATATGAGTTTTTTTTATGATAAATAATCCTTATAATTACTATAATATTAACCAAAAATTAAATGATACAATAGATTTAAGATATATTTTTAAATTTAAAATGAATAAGGAGTGGCGATGTCAAATTATTATGAAGAGGTTAGTAAAAAATTAAGTACATTAATAGATAACAATAATTTTGATGCAGCATTAAAAATAATTAATGAAGAGTTATTAGCACCATATATTCCAGAAAAGTTTGAAAAATATTTAAGACACTGAAATAATTATATTCAAGAACATGTAAAAATGAATGAAAGAAAACTTATTTCTTGAAGTTTAGAGAGAGTTGTTAATGTTATTAAAAATGTAGCTGATCAACAATCTCATTTAGTTGCTTTTGATTTTCTTAGAGAATTAAACGCAAGGAAAATAATAGACGATATTTCTGATTATTTAGTTAATATAAAAAATAGTGATGAAAATAAATCTTTTTTATTAATGATATTAATTGAACAAAAAATTGATCATGATTTTATTGTTTATAAAAATGGTAATAGATTTACAATTAATCCTACTAAATTTAATGTACAAGAAACACAAACACTTTTAAAAAGTATTGAAAATAATTTAGAAAGTATCTTATATCATTATGATCCTTCACTATTCAATATTTCTTTAAGTATTTTAAACTCATATTATTATTTAAAATTTCCGGGATTCTCATTATCTAATTTCAACTTAAATGATATGACTGTTGCCCTTATTTTAAAAACCTATAATTCAATGGGTTTAAACCCTGATCCATTAATTATCAATTCATTAATTTTTGATCATAATAATGTTATGTTAATTTTAAATGAATTAAATGATATGATTTAATAGTTATGATAAAAGAAAATAATTTTAATGAAACTGATTTTATTGAATATAGTGACTTTAATAACTTGATGATAGAAGTTTTTGGTATTGGTTGTTCATTATGTGGTATTGATGACATTTCATATGTTTCAAAAAATAGTCCTAAACTATTAGGAAATGTTGTAAAAGAAATACACGATAGTAAACCAGATATAAGTGACTTAGAATTAGATAATTTATTAAAAGAACCAATAGATGCATGACAAGAATTAGATGATTATAATGCAACAATTGGTAAACCAACATTTTTATGTTCTGAATGTTACATCCAATTATTAAACGGTGAAATCTCAGTACCAAAAATAGAAATAGATGAAAAGTAGTGGTTATATATGAAATTTGTAGACTTAGCGTATTTTAATATTAAAGCCGGAAAAGGTGGAGATGGTGCAGTTTCTTTTAGGAAAGAACTATATGTACCAAATGGCGGACCTAATGGCGGAGATGGTGGAGATGGTGGAGATATTATTTTCATCGCTGATGAAGGAAAAACATCGCTACTTGATTTAAAGTTACAAAAATTTTACTATGCAGATGATGGCCATAAAGGTGATATAAAAAATATGCATGGTAAAAATGGTAAAGATTGCATTATAAAGGTACCTGTTGGAACAGTGATTTATAACTCTGATAATAATGAATTACTTGCAGACTTTATTGAACATAATCAAAAAGAAATAATAGCAAAAGGTGGTAAAGGCGGAAGAGGTAATGCAAGATTTGCAAACTCACGAAATAGAGCACCAACCAACTTTGAAGCTGGTGATCTTGGAGATAACATAAATATTAAAGCTGAATTAAAAGTACTTGCAGATGTAGGTTTTGTTGGTTTACCTAACGCAGGAAAATCAACTATGCTTAGAGCAATTTCTAACTCAAAACCAACAATTGCTGATTATCCATTTACTACACTAAATCCACAATTAGGGCTATGTATTGATAAAAAAAATAGAACTTTTGTAGTTGCGGATTTGCCTGGATTAATTGAAGGTGCAAGTCAAGGAAAAGGATTGGGGTTTGATTTCCTAAGACATATCGAAAGATGTAAAATAATTTGTCATATAATAGATATGTCAGGAAATTATGGTACAGATGATGTTATTAAGAACTATCAATTAATTCGTAATGAGTTAATAACATATAATCTCGATCTTGAAAAAAGGCATGAAATAATAATTGCAAATAAAATTGATATTGAAGAAGCTGAAATAAATTTAATGTATTTTAAGGAAAAGTATAAAGATAAAGTTATAATCCAAACCTCAGGATTAAAAAAAGAAAATATTGAAAACTTGCTAATTTTAATCGGTGACACACTAGAGGAAAATGATTTATTAGGAAAAGATAAGTTTATTGGAATTAAAAAAACTAATGAATTTAAACTTTATACATTTGAAGGTCAATTAAAAGACTTAGAAATACAAAAATTTTCAGATAATAAATGAATCATTAAAGGTGAGGATGTTAAAAAAATATATCTAAAAACTCCAATATCAACATATGATAATTTACTATTATTTAATGAAAAATTAAAAAAACTAGGAGTGTATGATTTGTTAAGAGAAAAAGGAGCTAAAAAAGGAGATCTAGTTAAAATATTTGATATTGAACTAGAATGGATGGATTAATATGAAAGAAAGAGAATTAAAAGAATATTTAGATTATTTAGTAGGTTGAATAAAAGAAGAAGTTATCAAAGCGAATCAAAAAGGTGTAGTTGTCGGTATTAGTGGAGGTATTGACTCAGCTGTAGTTGCAGCGCTAGCTATAAAAGCATTTCCAAATAATTACTCGGTTGTTTGAATGCCTTGTGAGTCAAGTGAACTCGATTTAAAATGCAAAAATGATTTACTTGAAAGTTTATCAATAAAAAATTGTTTGGAAGTTAATCTTTTAGAAACTTTTAGTTGCTTGAAAAACGAACTAAATAACAATGTTGAAGGCATTTCAAAACTTGCATTAGCAAACTCAAAGGCGAGACTTAGAATGACTACTTTGTACTCAATAGCACAATCAAAAAACTCATTAGTTTTAGGTACTGATAATGCTTGTGAGTGACATATTGGCTATTTTACAAAGTTTGGTGATGGTGGAGTTGATTTAGTTCCGCTATTATATTTATTAAAAAGAGATGTAAGATTAGCTGCTAAATTATTAAACATTCCAGATAGCATAATAAATAGAGAACCAACTGCTAGTTTATGAGAAAACCAAACAGATGAGTCTGAAATAGGTTTTAGTTACGACTTAATCGATGATTATCTAAGTGGTTTAAAAGTTGATAATAATGTAAAGGAAAGAATTGATTTCTTACATAAAATATCTGAGCATAAGAGAAATTTGGCTAAAAAACCACAAACCATAAAGGATATTTTAAAAAATAATATATTTAAATAAATTGTGTATAATTTAATTTTTTATTAGATAATTATAAAAGTTAAGGAGAATTAAAAATGACAGAATCACAAGCAAAAGAAATTAGTAGTTTTATTGATGATTTACCTGATGAAATAGCTGATAAAATGTTTGAAGAACTAGTTGCAGGAATGAGTTCATACTTTGCAATTTTAATATTTGGAGAAGAAATTGAAAAAGTATATGATACATCAATAGAAGCGGGAAAATCATTAGAAGAAATTTCTAATGAAGTTAAAAGTAATACATTGGTAGGCGAAGAAATTTATTCTAACCTAGTAGGATCGCTTCAAGAAGAAGGTGATGCAGAGTTTTTTGCTGAGGATTGTGTTCAATCAATCTCATTTAATCCAGAATACCCAGAAGTAATTGTAAATAAATTAAAAGAGTTAGGTATAGAAGAATCTGATTTTTCAGCTAATTTAATCATTAATTTTAGAGATCAGTTTATAGATTTCTTTACAAATGATATTGACATAGATGAATGGAAAAATGACATTATTGATGCTCTTGTAGCAAGTTGAAACTAATAAAATATTTTTAATTTACTAAAACATTTTATAAGTGTTGTATTTATATTTATATTTTATATAATAAATTTATTAATAAACTAGGTTAGTTTATTAATAAAGAAAGAAAGAAGTATTAATAGTATATTAATATTAACAATACAATCCAGCAATTAGTCATAAACCTACTTAAAAAATATTTACAAATTTATTAAAATATATCTAGTAAATATATATTTAAAATCACTTCCCGGTGATTTTTTTTATTTCTTTGTATATAATATTAAGGAAAGAATACTTTAAATTTGTCCTGTGAGGCAAAAAAGTAATGTCCCTTTTTTAGAATGACATTATTTTGCCTATCAAATTTGATAGGCTTTTAATTTAGTAATCTTTTAAAGAAGGAGAATAAGAATGAGCAAACTTTCAATTAAAATACCAGGGATTAAATTAAAAAACCCAATAATAATAGCTTCTGGACCTTTAATACATGGTGAATATTTAAATAGTGTATATGATCTTTCAACACTTGGAGCGATAACAACTAAAACAGTTACTTTTTTACCTAAAGAAGGGAATCCTACACCAAGATTCGCTTCACTTGAAGGGGGATACATCAATGCAGTAGGTTTGAAGAATATTGGAATTAAAAAGTTTATTAAAACTAAGATGGAGTTTTTAGAAATGATGAATGTTCCTGTAATCTCTAGTATTGCAGGTAATTCAATTGAAGAGTATGTAGAGATGGTTACTATGTTAAATAATAAAGAAGTTATTAATGCTATTGAATTAAATGTATCTTGTCCAAATGTAAAAAAAGATAGTATAGTAATGACTTCTAACTATGAATATTTAAAAGAACTTATTATAAGTGTAAAAAAGGTTACAACCAAACCTATTTATATTAAATTATCACCAACTGAACCTGACATTATTGAAACTGCAAAAGTTTGTAAGGCAGCAGGAGCTGATGCTTTGACAATGATAAATGGTATTAGTGGAATGAAGATAAATATCAAAACCATGGAACCAGTGTTATCAAATAAGTTTGGAGGAGTTAGTGGTTCATTTATAAGACCTTTAGCTATTAAACTAGTCTATCAAGTTTCAAATGAAGTTGACATACCAATTATTGGAGTTGGAGGAGTTTGCAATGTTGATGACGTTATTGAAATGTTGATGGCAGGAGCAACTGCTGTTGGTATTGCAAGCGCAAATATGTGAGATCCATTAGTGTGTTATAAGATTGTTAATCAACTTGAAGAAAGATTATTAAACCTTGGATTTAACTCTGTCGAAGAGTTAGTTAATAAAGTAAAAACTACAAGAGAATGATTTAAGAACCAACAATAGGTATATTAGTTAATCTACAATAAAAAACATCTTTCAAATTGACAAGATGTTTTTTATTGTAAAAATAGATAACAACTGAGTAATGTTGTAAGCCCTTTTAATATCAATTAATAATTTAAATATAAGTGAGTTTTATTAACTTATTATTCCTACATTAAATTATAAATAGTTGAAAAAGTTACTATTATAATTTAATATTTGCGTTATTAATACTACTTATATTTTTACCTTTTAATTCATTCATTTATTTTAAAAAATGCATATACTATTACATCTGTTATAACAAATAATAAAAAGTAACTTAACACTTATCATATAGTCATTTTTTTTATAATTTATATCCATTTAAATATTTTCTATATAGTTATATATTTAGATAATAAGTATTTAATAA
Organism: Spiroplasma corruscae; assembly: GCF_002237575.1. Classification (NCBI taxonomy): domain Bacteria; kingdom Bacillati; phylum Mycoplasmatota; class Mollicutes; order Entomoplasmatales; family Spiroplasmataceae; genus Spiroplasma; species Spiroplasma corruscae. The sequence goes on along the minus strand of NZ_CP022535.1, from coordinate 878,675 downwards.
ATTACATTTACTTAATCATAAGTGTGTAATCACTATAACCTTTTTCTTCCATTTCTTCTAACGGTATAAATTCTAGTGAAGCCGAGTTTATACAATATCTTAAACCACCTTCTTCTAATGGTCCATCTGTAAAGACATGTCCCAGATGAATGTCGCTATTTTTAGTTCTTACTTCTACTCTGTGCATATTATGAGAAAAATCCGCTTTTTCTTTAATTAATTTTTTTTCAATAGGTTTTGTAAAACTTGGTCAACCGCATCCTGAATCATATTTATCACTTGAAAAAAACAGTGGTTCACCTGTAAGTATGTCAACATAAATACCTTTTCTATATTCATTTCAATATTTATTATCAAAGGGTGGTTCTGTAGAGTTTTTCATTGTTACTTGATACTCTATGTCTGTTAATTGATCAATTTTTTTATTTTCTTTAAAATTACTCATTCTTCATACCTCAATACAACTTATAGTATTAATTAAAGCATATTTTTTTATAAAAAACTCTAAAAATATGGTATTATATAAATAATTGTAAGCTATTTTGCAATTAGGGCTAATTATAGGTGATATTATGACAAACTTGCTTGATTTCTCATTTAAAGTGCTTGATTTTACACTACCTTTATGAGTTGTTCTAGTAGTTTTTGTTTTAATTGGAGCAATTTGTCTAGGGTCTTATTTATTTATACTACTGAAGAAGAAACGTAAATATATTTATGAAAAAGAAGAAGTTAGTGTAGATGAATTTAAGAGACTGGAAAAATTTGAAACTCAAAGAAATGATTTTGAAATGGAAATTGCAAAAATAAAGAAATCTAGAAAATCTTATTCTAAAGCAAAATAAGTCTTATAAAAAAAGAGGGCATTTTTATGGGCAAAGTATTTGATTTTTTTAAACCAAATAATCAAAATAATCAGCAAAACATTCCTGTTGCTGGTAATTTTGTTGCGCCTAATCAAAACATGCAGGCCCCAAATTATAATCAATTACCATCAAATCAGTATAATACAAACCAACCACTACCGATATATAATCAACAACAGTATAATCAATATCAGCAACCTCAATATAACAATCAATATCAACCACCACAACAGGTCGATATTCAGTCTTATCAACAAAATCTAATTAACAGTATAAAACCAAGATATAATAATATACAAGAATTTAATAATTTAGAACCTCAAAGTAACTATTCTAATGGAGGTTATCAACCTAATAATTATTTCAATCAAGGTTATGGTCAAGGTGCAGGAAACTATAATCACCAAGAACATCAATTTAATAATTATGGTGTGCAATATAACAATCAAAACCATGATATTTTCAACTATGAAAATAATTTGTATAATAGAAATAATGAACCACTAAATCAAAATCATTATAATCAAAACTACGTAAATCAAAACTACGTAAATCAAAACGAAATACGTAATGATAAATACTTTAAATCATTTAATAATTATCCAAATCAACAATCTTATAATGATCAGGCTATTAGAGAAATGTATTTAGATCCTAACTCTTATTATAATAATAGAATGCATTCTGGTTATGAAGAGTTTTCAAATGGTAATCAATTTTATAATAATGGAAATAATTATAGTTATAACCAGAATTATAATTATGCTAATGCAAGTGCTAACAATTATAATTCTTACAAGAAAGATAATAGTTATAAGAAAAGACTTAAAGAAGCTAGTATAATTCCAAAAGAAATTGGTAGAGAAATTAGAAGTGAAAAACTTAGAGTATTTATACTATTTATGGTTGGTTCAATTGGTATTATTATTACATCACTTATGCTTGCGATTTATTATAAAACAGATGAAAACATATCTAAGTTTATTGGTGTTCAAAAAGAAAAGGTTATGTATCCTTTCTTCTCAATTTTATTATTAATAATATCAGTAGGATTTTTTGGTGTTAGTTTAACTGATTTTACTTTATTATTTTCAAATGTAAGAAAATATGAACGAGATTTAATAATGGGCAATGAATCAATTCCATATTTTATAACTAGAAACTATAAAGCATTAATATCAAGAGCAATTTATATTAACTGAATTTGTTTTTCTACTTACATATTTGGCTCAATAATACTTGGAATCCTTTATTCATTACAATCACAAGCAGGTAAAACTGCTTATATATTGTTCTGAGATATTGGAACATTGAAGACTTTACAGTCTGAAATAACTGTTAATATAATTATTCTATTAGTAGCGTTATTAGTACATGTTTTTAATATTATTACTACAAGAAACAGAAAAAATAATATTATTTCTTATTATGGGTATGAAATAATACCAGAACAAGAAATTAAGAATATTAAAAAAAGAGCTAATAAAATATGTATTATTATATTCTGTGTTGTTATGCTTTTATTATTATTCCTAATACTTATCCCATGATTAATTATTAGAAGAAAAAGGGGACAATCATTAAAACCTTGAAAATTCAATCAATAAACAAAAATATTAATAGTTTATATGTTCACATTCCTTTTTGTGAACATATTTGTTTTTACTGTGATTTTGTAAAAGTAAAAAAGCCAACAAAAAATGAAAAAGTAATATATGATTATTTAGATAATCTAGAAAAAGAGTTGTTGGCATATGGAGATAGATTAAATCATCTACAAACTATTTACATTGGTGGTGGGACTCCAAGTTGTTTGGATGAAAAGCAAACAATAAGAATGTGTGAGATATTAAATAAGTATGTTAATAAATGTACTATAGAATATACAATCGAATTAAATCCTGAATCTGTAACAAAAGAGAAATTATTAATATATAAAAATAATAATATAAATAGACTAAGTATGGGAATACAAACTTTTGATAACTCGTTGCTTAAGAAAGTTGGTAGAATTCACGACAATAAAGAAGCCATTGATGCATACAAATTAATCAGGCAAGTTGGCTTTGATAACGTAAGTATAGATTTAATGTATAACTTATTTGATCAAGAAGCAAAGAATATAGAAACTGATTTAAACTATATAAAGGAATTAAAACCAGATCACATATCTTGATATTCACTAATCATGAAAGAAAAATCAATATGGGGCAAGTTAAAATATAAGAAACCTTCAAAAGATGAAGATTTTGATATTCTAGTTAACAAAGGATTAAAAAAGTTAGGGTATGTGAGATATGAAATATCTAACTACTCATTAAAAGATGAAAAGAAATCGTTACATAATATATCGTATTGGAATTCTGATTTATTTGCTGGAGTTGGTGTTGGTGCAAGTGGTTTTGAAATAATTGATAATAAGTATTATTTAACTTGTAATGAGGGTAACTTTCTTAGCTACAAAAAAAAGTACGAATTAGTAAGTGAAAATGACTTTTATTTTCAAGTATTAATGATGGGTTTACGCTTAATAGGTGGAATAAACTTAGAAATTGAAATTAATAAATATGCATATAAAGCATATGAAGAAAAAATTAATGAGAATATTAATAAAAACTTTTTAGAAGTAAAAGATAATCATTTAAAATGTACAGAACGTGGTTTAAATATATTAAATGAAATATTAGTATCTTTATTATAAAAAATGTCGATTTAATAATAGGGGTAATTAAAATGAAAAATAATTATAAACCTATTACTAAGGACTATAACAGTTTAGAAAGTGTGATTAACCCGAAAATAAGTATTGAAGTATTAAGTTTACTTTTTGATACATCAATATCTAAGATTGAATATAATTTTCATAATTGTTTAAACCTATCGTTAGCAAGGTTTAGTACAAAGTATTTAGTATCTTTCATAAGGAAATATAATATTACAGACAGATATTTTATAAGCACATGTAATGATTTTAAAAATTTAATAAAAATTAATAAGTATAGAAGATTAAAAGCGATTGAGTTTAAGTTGCAAATTATTAAATGTTTATTACTAACTCAACTAAGATATAACCCAAATGTATGATTGAAGTTAAATAAAAAAGAAAAAGTAAAATATTATAGTTATGATAATTCTAAATATAATTACAAACTTTTTATTTTGTTAATGAGTTATGATACACTACAATATAATTCTATTAACATAAATAAAAACCAAAAAAAAATATTAGAGGAAATAAAAATTTTAATTTTTAATAAAAACCAAGTACATAAAATTGATTTTGATAAATTAAGATCATTTGATTACCTTCCAATAAAATATTTTGTTATACAATCAGAATTACTGATAAATTATTGTGGTTATGAAAAAGCTTTTATAAAATTATGTATAAATATATATTTTCAAATGTTTATATTATTTATAAATGAAAACAACACTAAATTAGTTTTGAACTAACTTAGTGTTGTTTTTTAATATAAAAATATTAGTTAATAATACAATAAATGTAAGTGAAACCAAAATACTAAACATTATAATGAAATTTATTATATTAACATTAATTAATAAGAAGAACATTAAGAACACTATACTTATTAATAATGAGAATAAGACATTCCCGATAACGTGATCAAGAATAAATGCACCGTTTATATGCTCATTATTAATTATTTTTTTATAATAACTTGACTGAGTTCTTTTTATTAATATATAAGCAAATCCTATTATAAATTGTGAAACAATAATTAATGTTTTATATAAAAGATCTTTATTATTAAAATTCTTAAAATTTGATGTTATGAAAAAGGCTAGTATCATAGTGAATGATAATACATATAATAAACTGGATAAGAAATTTATTTTAATATTATAATTATCTTTAATTCTTATTAAATAACCAACGGCTCTACCCATATACTTAAATAAAAATCCGATCATTATATAAATATATAAGTTCTTTTGAAGTAATGATATGCTAATACTATTTTGATCAAAGTATATTAGAAACAGAAATATTAATCCATACTCAAAAAATTTATCAATACCAATGAAAAGATTTTGTGTAAATATACTTGTAATAAATTTCTTATTTTTTAACGCTACTTTGAAATCATCCTTATTAACATTTAATACATTTCCTTCACTCATTATATTTTTATTTAAAATCATTATAGAAAGAATCACTAAAATAACTATTATAAAGAAAGTCAAGTTATAAATTGGTTTACTAAAGTTATAAATCAAGAAGGGAACAGGTATAAGGATAAATGATGTTAATGCCAATATTTTATTAATATTATTTGGTCTTTTATTTCTAATATTATAACTTTTAATCATTTCTAAATTTATTGGTATAAAACCTGCAATAAAGATACCAAATAATAATAACCCTAGAACTAAGAATGTTAATGCTAATACATATTTTGTTAAAATAAAACCTAAAAAAGTAAAAGTTATTGCAATAATAAGACCTGTACAATTATGAGTAAGTACAACTTTGTTACTTACTTTCTTCTTTAATTTCATTCAAATAGGCGTCATTAACAGCATTAATATTGGAATAATAATTATTATACTAATAAGTTTATAATTATAGACTGTTGATATTGCTAATGGTATAAAACTAAAGTAACATAACATAACATTCATTGATAAAATTAATGATATAACTTGAAAGTTATAATTCTTTTTATTATCACTAAATTTGTTCATTTTATTTTTCTCCATGTTCTCAATATATTCAATATAATTTTTATTCATTATAAACTCTCACTTACTAGATAGTTTATAAAGTATATTTTCTATTTTTTTAAACATTAATAATGGTGCAATAGTATATAAAACAAATATAACGTGTATTTCAATAACTTTTGTTAGGTATATTGCAAGTCCTTGTTGATAATTAGTAGCTAAAATTCATAAAATTAAGATATATGTATCATATAAAGTACTTATAAGTATTAAGGAAACAAAAATAAGTCATCGTTGCTTGATAAAAACCTTGCGTAAAGCAGTAAAAACACCAAATATTGTCATAATTGTAAGTAGATAACTTATTCCATCAAATATGGGGTTCTTATAAAGAAAAGATATAAATGAAGTTGTTATTGAAATTAAAAAACTTATTTCCGTTTTTAAGACAATACAAAAAATAGCTATTAATAGAAAAGTGAAATCAAGGCCTGGAATCATATAAAAAATTAGATTAACAATTGTAACAAAAGCAGATAATAAAGCAGCGATAGTTATCTTAAACACTATAGCATTTCGATTATTTCTATTCATTTCTTCCTCCTCTAAAAATTTAATTTAGAGAACAATAGTGGAAGTCATTCATACTTTTAAATAGATGTTTCATTTTTAACATAATTTAATATTAGCATTTTTTATAAATATACAAAAAAAGTTTTATTTTTTAGCACTTTAATATTGACTTTGCTAAAAATATTAGTAATATATTATTGTTTAGCAGTTGAGTATAGAGAGTGCTAAAAAAAAGGGAGGTATAAGAATGGATTTTAATCAAAGACCAGATCCTATGAATGATCCAGAAATATTAAATAAATATACTAGGAACTTAACACAGGACGCAAAAGAGGGAAAAATTGATCCCATTATTGGTAGGGATGATGAAATAATGAGAGTCATCAGAATACTAAGTAGAAAAACAAAAAATAACCCTGTATTAATTGGTGAACCAGGAGTTGGTAAAACAGCTATTGCAGAAGGACTTGCTCATAGAATTAATAAAGGTGAGGTACCGAGTAATTTAAGAAATAAAAAAATACTTGAATTGGACATGGGAAGTGTAATGGCTGGTGCAAGTTTTTTGGGAGATTATGAAGCCAGAATAAAAGGTATCGTTAATGCAATTCAAAAAGAAAATGGAGAAGTAATATTATTTATTGATGAATTACATTTGATTGTTGGTGCTGGTAAAACTGGTAATGGTGGTGGAATGGATGTATCAAACCTACTAAAACCTTCATTAGCAAGAGGCGGGATAAAAGTAATTGGTGCAACTACATTAAAAGAATATAGAGAATATATTGAAAAGGATGCCGCACTTGAAAGAAGATTTCAAAAGGTATATGTATCAGAACCTACTATTGATGAAACCATTTCAATTCTAAGAGGATTAAAAGAAAGATTTGAAACTTATCATGGAGTTAGAATTCATGATAATGCATTAATTGCTGCAGCTGTTTTAAGTGATCGTTATATTTCAGATAGATTCTTACCTGATAAAGCAATCGATTTAGTAGACGAAGCAAGTGCAACAATAAAGACTGAAATCGCATCAGTCCCAACTGAGTTATATCAATTAAACAGAAAAATAATGCAATTAGAAATTGAAAAAGCAGCATTGTCTAAAGAAACAGATGATAAATCAATTGAAAGATTAGAACAATGTCAAAAGGAACTTGAATCATTAAAACAAGAACAAGAAAAGTTAAATACTAAATGAGAAAGTGAAAAGAAAGTTTTAGCAAATATTAATAAGTATAGATCTACAATTGATCAGCTTAAGTTAGAACTTGAAACTGCACAATCAGAAGGTAAGTTTGAAAGAGCTGGAGAAATTCAATATTCATTACTACCGGCGCTACAAAAACAACTGAATACATCACTTGATGGAAAAAAAGAAAAACTTATTTCTGAAGAAGTTTCCGAAGATGAAATTGCAAAAATAATTTCTAAATGAACAGGAATTAAAATAGAAAACTTGATAGAAAGTGAAAAACAAAAACTACTGCATTTAGGAAGTAATTTAAAAAAAATGGTAAAAGGTCAAAGTCATGTAATTGAATTAATTGCTGATTCAATACTAAGAAGCAGAAGTGGTATAAAAGACCCAAGCAAACCAATTGGTAGTTTCTTATTTTTAGGTCCAACAGGAGTTGGTAAAACAGAGGTAGCAAGATCATTAGCTAAAACATTATTTGGTAGTGAGAAGAAAATGATTAGGTTTGATATGTCAGAATATATGGAAAAACAATCTGTATCAAAACTTATAGGGTCACCACCAGGTTATGTTGGTTATGAAGAAGGTGGAAGATTAACAGAAGCTGTTCGTAGATCACCATATTCAATAGTATTATTTGATGAAGTAGAAAAAGCACACCCAGATGTATTCAATGTGTTCTTACAAATATTAGATGATGGAAGAATAACTGATTCTCTTGGTAAAACTGTTGATTTCAAAAATACAATTATAATTATGACTTCAAATATAGCTTCAGAATATTTAATGAGTACGCCAATAGAAATGATTGACCAAGAAGTAATTGATAAGGAATTAAAAAATTACTTTAGACCAGAATTTGTTAATAGAATTGATAATGTAATTACTTTTAACCCATTATCAAAAGAAATTATTAAAGAAATTATTACTAAAACATTAAATGAGTTAAAAGAAAGAGTATTGATTAATAATGACTACTTACTAAATTTCACTGATGCTACAATTGATAAAATACTAGAAGAAGGTTATAACAAAGAATACGGTGCAAGACCTATAAAAAGATATATTGAAAAAAACTTGGAAACTTTAATTGCAAGAGCAATTGTTTCAGAAGAAATTGAACCAAAAAGAAATTATGTTGTTGACGTCCAAAATGGCAAATTTATAATAACTTCATCAAATAAATTAAATTAGCACTTGAATATTTAGAGTGCTATTGGTAAACTATGATTGTGTGTTTTTAATGGAGGATTATGATGCTAAGTAAACGTCAAGATCAAATTTTAAAGGCTATTATTGAGGAGTATATTAAAACTGCATTTCCGGTAGGTTCAAAAAGAATTCATGAAGTAATCGAAATTGAAGTTTCACCGGCGACTATTAGGAATGAATCAGTACTTTTAGAAGAGCAAGGCTATATTGAAAAGGCTCACACTTCTTCAGGAAGAGTTCCCTCTACAAAAGGTTATCGGTATTATGTGGATAACTTAATGAAGGTAAATAATTATGATGATATTAAAACTAAAATAGAATTAATATTTGCCAAGAGAGATATTACTGTTGATGAAATACTAGATAAAACATCAGTTTTAATAAGTGAAATGACTAAGTTAGCTACAATTGTTGTAACTTCTAATGAAGTAGATGAAGTAACATTATCAAAAGTTGAATTAATTCAGTTAACTAAAAATAAAGCCGCAGTGTTATTTGTATTATCGAATGGTAATATACAAAATAAAACAATAAATCTTGATAATGTAGCATTAAACGATTTAATGATTTCAATAGATTTGTTTAACGAAAGATTGGTAAACTCAAAAATATCAGAAATTGAAACAAAATCGCAAATCATTATTCCAATATTAAAAAAACAAGTAAAAAAATATGAATTTATACTTCAAACATTAGTTGGTGCATTGATTCATACTGAGTCTAATAAATCTAAAACAAGTGGTGTTAAATATTTATTAGAAAATCCTGAATTTAATGATCCTAAAAAAATCAAAAGTATAATAGAGTTCATAGAAACAGCTTCACCTTTTGCTTGATTCAATTCACAAAGTAAGAAAGGTTCAAAAACTTCTGTAGCAATTGGATTTGAGACAGGTATTGAAAATGATGATATAGCTGTTGTAAAAACTGATTTTACAACAAATTTTGGAAATAAAGCATCACTTGCTTTGGTTGGACCTAAAAGAATTGAATATGATAAAGTTTCGGATCTTTTAGATTGAATAAGGAAAAAAATAGAAACGAAATTTTTAGGAGAGGAGTAAATATGGATATTAAAAGTAACAAGGACATATTTGAACTTATTAATAAGTTAAAAAAGGAACTTGATCAACTAAAGCCTCAACCTCAACAATCAAATAAACAAGTTGAAGAAGTTGAGCAAAGCAAAGATAACAAAAATTTAAGTAAAAAATCGAAAGATAATAAAGATGAAGAAAATCAAAATAATCAAGAATTATCAGATATTGAGAAGTTGGAGCTTAGCTTTGTAGAACTAATCGAGAAGAATCAAAAACTTGAAGAAGATAAACTAATGGCTATTGCAGATAATCAAAATACTGTCAAACGTTTCCAAAATGAATATCTTGTAATAAAAAAATATGGTGGAGAAAAGTTAGCATCAAATATTCTACCAGCTATTGATATGTTTAGAAGTGTTATAAGTTCATCTCCAGAAAATCCTGAGATTAAAAATTATTTAATGGGTTTTGAAATGATTATTAATCAAATTGATCAAGCATTAAGCAACTCAGGAGTATCAATTATAGAAGTTAAAGAAGGAGACGACTTTAACCCAGAAATTCACTCAGCTATTGAACAAATTGAAACTGATAAATATAGTAGCGGGAAAATTACTAATGTAATCTCAAATGGATATAAATTGCATGACAGAGTAATTAAGCATGCAAATGTAAAAGTAGCAAAATAGAAATTAAATTAGGAGGATATAAATATGGCAAAAGAAAAAATTATAGGAATAGATTTAGGTACAACCAATTCTTGTGTTGCAATTATGGAAGGTGGACAACCAATGGTTTTAGAAAACCCTGAAGGTCAAAGAACTACACCATCAGTTGTTGCATTTAAAAATAGTGATATTATAGTTGGTGGAGCTGCAAAAAGACAAGCAGTTACAAATCCAAATACTGCAATCTCAATTAAGAGAGATATGGGGACTAATAAAAAAACTAAATTAGAAAACAAAGATTATACACCTGAACAAATATCAGCTGAAATACTTAGATACTTAAAAAAATATGCTGAAGAAAAATTAGGAACAAAAATAACTAAAGCTGTTATAACTGTTCCAGCATACTTTAATGATGCACAACGTAAAGCAACAAAAGACGCAGGTAAAATCGCTGGTCTAGATGTTGAAAGAATTATTAACGAACCTACTGCTGCAGCATTAGCATACGGTATTGATAAAAAAGATAAAGAAATGAAAGTTTTAGTTTATGACCTAGGTGGAGGGACATTTGACGTTTCATTACTTGAATTAGCAGATGGAACATATGATGTATTATCAACATCAGGAGACAATATGCTTGGTGGAGATGACTTTGATAAAAAAATCATGGATTGAATAGCAGATAAAATTAAAAAAGAAGCTAATATTGATTTATCAAAAGATAAAATGGCATTACAAAGATTCAAAGATGAAGCTGAAAAAGCAAAAATTAATTTATCTAGTCAAGTTGAAACTGAAATAAACTTACCATTTATAGCAATGAATGAAAGTGGCCCAGTTAACTTTTCAACAAAATTATCAAGAGCAGAGTTTGAAAAAATGACTAAAGATTTAGTGGAAAGAACTAAAAAACCTGTATTAGATGCTTTAGCAGAAGCTAAGTTAAAAGCAACTGATATTAATCAAGTTTTATTAGTTGGTGGTTCAACAAGAATACCTGCAGTTCAAAATTTAGTTAAATCTTTATTAGGTAAAGAACCAAATAGAACTATTAACCCAGATGAAGTTGTTGCTATGGGAGCAGCAATTCAAGGTGGAGTTCTTGCTGGTGATGTAACTGATGTATTATTACTTGATGTTACTCCATTAACTTTAGGTATTGAAACAATGGGTGGAGTTATGACACCTTTAATTACAAGAAACACAACAATACCAACAGAAAAATCACAAGTATTCTCAACAGCTGCTGATAATCAACCAGCCGTTGATATAAATGTTTTACAAGGTGAAAGACCAATGGCTTCAGATAATAAATCATTAGGTCAATTCCAATTAACTGGAATTAAACCTGCTCCAAAAGGAGTTCCTCAAATAGAAGTTACCTTTAAAATTGACGTTAACGGAATTGTTTCAGTAACAGCAAAAGATAAAGATACAAATGAAGAAAAAACTATTACAATTTCAAATTCTGGAAGTTTAAGTGAAGATGAAATAAAACGTATGGTTAAAGAAGCTGAAGAAAACCACGAAGCTGATGAGAAAAAACGTAAAAATATTGAATTAAAGAATAAAGCAGAAAGTTATTTAAATATAATTGAATCTTCATTATCAGAAGCTAGCGATCAAGTTAGCGAAGAACAAAAAAAACAATCAGAAGAACTTGCTAAAGAAATTAGAGAGTTAATTACTAAAGAAGATTACGAAGCTTTAGATAAAAAAATGTCTGATTTAGAACAAGCAATGAAAGCTGCATCAGACTTGATGGCACAACAAGCGCAAGCAAAAGTTGATGAGAATAAAGATTCTAAAGAAGAAGAAGAGAAAAAATAGTTCAAAGAACAACTTCGATGTTGTTTTTTGTTAATAGATAAGGGGTTCAGAATGGCAAAAAAACGTGATTATTATGAAGTTCTAGGAGTAGATAAAAACGCTTCTGAAGACGAAATAAAGAGAGCTTATCGTAAGCTTGCTAAAAAATATCACCCTGATATTTCAAAAGAAGATAATGCAGAAGAAAAATTTAAGGAAGCTACAGAAGCTGCTGAGGTATTATTAGATAACAAAAAACGTAAAGCTTATGATCAATTTGGACATGACGGTTTAAGCGGATTTGGTTCTTCTTTCAGCGGATTTGGTTCTGGTTTCAATGATTTCTTTTCAAATATGGGTGGAGGAAGTGGCAATGACTTCTTCTCTGACATATTTTCAAGTTTTTTTGGAGGTAATAGTTCAGGATTCTCTTCTGGTTCAAGAAGTTCAAATTCTAGATCATCTAGAGCAAAAGATATTATTTTAGAAATAAATTTAAGTATTAAAGAGTTACTATTTGGTGTTGATAAAGAAGTTAATTTAGACTTAGTTTGCGAATGTGAATCTTGTAAAGGTGTAGGGGCACTCTCTAAATCAGATATTTCAACTTGTGATACCTGCAAAGGGCAAGGTGTTGTTACGGTCGTTCAAGATATGGGTATTGCAAAGTTTCAAACACAACAAGCATGTCCTAAATGTAAGGGTGAAGGAAAAATAATTAAAAATCCTTGCAAAGATTGTAAGGGTGATGGATGTTATGTTAAAAACAGAACTATTAAAATACCGATTCCAAAAGGTCTAACCGTTGGTCAGCAAATTGTTATGAGGGGTATCGGAAACTACTCTTCGGCATCAAAAACAAAAGGTAATATATATATAAATATTGATCTAAAGTCATCAAAAAAACTACAAATCATAGATGATTATGATATAAAATATAAATTTGATCTAAGCTACATTGATGCTTTATTGTGTAAAGAAATTAAAATAGACACTCTTGATGGTGAAAAAACTGTAAAAATTACCAAAGGAATAAAAAATAATGATATTATTCAAGTTAAAGGTTTAGGGCTTTATAAAGGAGTCAAAACTTCTCAACGTGGTAATCTTTTATTAGAAATTAATATAGTTATTCCTGACAATTTATCATCATCAGAAAAAGATGCATTTGAGTTACTTGATAAAGAAACAAAATTTAAAGTAGAAAATAATTTAAAAGAGTAGAAAATCAAAAGAAAATCTTTTGATTTTTTATTATTGTTATTACATAAATGTAATAATACATTTTTAAAAGTGTTAAAATTATATTATGTAATTTACTAAAAGGTGAAATATGAAGCTTATAGAAATAAAAAATCTAACTAAAAGTTATAGAAATAAAGTTATATTAGAAGATATATCTATAGATATTAATGAAGGGGAATCTGTTGCATTTTTGGGTAAAAATGGCGCAGGTAAAACTACTTTAGTTGAAATGATTGCAAAAATTAATAAACCTACAAAAGGGGATATTAAGATAAATATTGACAGAAACATTAAACAAGAAATAGGTATTCAGTTTCAAGATGGAAATTGACCGTCAGGTTTATGTGCAGCAGATATTATTGAATTTTATATAACAGTATTTCCAAACTTCTCTAGAAAGAAATTTGACGTTCTTGATGATACATTTGAAATAAAATCATTTTTTAAAACACCTTTGAATAGACTAAGTGGTGGTCAAAAACAACGTTTTAATGCACTGCTTTCCATCATAAATGATCCAAAAATAATTATATTAGATGAATTAACTACTGGATTAGATATGGAACTACAATTTAAGATTCTAGAATTTTTTAAGCAAAAAATTCAAAAAAAACAAACATTATTAATTGTTTCTCATCATCCAGAAGAAGTAGAAACACTATGTAGCAGGGTTATAATAATTGATAATAAAAAAGTATTACTTGATAAAAGTATAGAAAATGTAAAAAAAGATTTTGGAAGTGTTAGAAATTTAATGGAAAAGTTTTACAAAGGTGATTTAAATGAAAAATAAACAAACACAAAATTTAGAAAACCCAAATCTTAAATTTAATCTAAAACAAAATACATTAATATTTACACAGTTATTTAAATTGATTGCTAAGTCTTTTTTTAAGAATGTTCGTGGACCACTTTTTACATATATTATTCCAATATTCTTTACAACTCTTTTTTACTTTTTGTTTTCAAAAGAAAATAGTAGTAATAGAGGAAGTGCTATATTAGGTTATTTAGCATTACCTTGTTTAACAATTTTAACTTCACTATCAACTTCAATTGTTGAGTGAAAGAATTCTATACTCTTAAAAAGAATTGATACAACAGGTATTAGCAAGAAAAACTTTGTATTTTGTCTATGATTATTTTATTTTTTGATAGGGTGGTCAGGAGTTGTTGTTGAAATAATAGCGGGATTGGCAATTGGTACAAGTGATGTTATAGAATTATACAAGAATATGAATTGGGGATATTTTATTTTAGCAATAAGCTTAATCGCCTTAATGACCATTGGGTTAGCAACATTAATTGGAGGTAATTTTAGTGATAGTGGTGCAACAGAAGGTACTGCTATGATAATTTACTTTATATGTATATTCTTTTCGGGAATTATGCTTGACCCAAGATTATTTGAATCAGTAAATGGTGTAAGAATATTTACTTATTTTATTCCCTTAAAATATCCTGTTGCATTATTATTATTTTCGCAATTTTCAAAAGGTGATTGAAATCATGCTGGATTTAATACTGGTAATTGAAATGATAATGGTGATGCAAATTATCATGTATTCACAAGTACGTGGCAACCATTGCTTGGAGCAATATTGATAATAGTTTTATTATTTATTTTAACTTCATTGACATTTAAGTGACACAAAAAAAGATAACATAAAGTAGGTGATAACATGTCTGACAAAATAAAAGTCTTAAAAATTCGCAGAGAAGGTTATAATGGCGTTCTAGAAGATGATGAAGATGATAAATTCTGATTTGAAGATGATAGTAATGTATCTTTAACAATTGATTTTGATAAAACAATAGATGTAGATCAATTAAGCGAATTGAATAAAAATAATAAAATATCACTTATTCAAAATCCTAACTCTAATTTTTTTAGACCTATTGAAAAAACAATCACCTTTAGTAAATTTGATTTACAAAAACCAAGATACGAAAGTTTTAGTGTACTTGATAGAACAATTGAACAAAAACCTTCAAGAATTAGACAAGAGATTATTGATTTAAGAAGAGCAGCTTATGAGCAAGAACAAATGGACAAAGATAGGTTGCTTGATAAATTAAATGTAAATTTAAAATTAAAAGATAATTTTAAAAATTATAGACTTGTAGACTCTGAAACAGAAGTTACAAATAAAGACCAAAGTTATTTTGATAGTATTGCTATTTCAAACACAAATTTAGATAATAACATCATAGAAAAAAATAATGCAAACAAAGACAATGAAACAGTTATTGATAAAACAACTTCATTAGAAAAACTAAAAGATTTAACTATAGAAGATTTTAAAAATATTAAAGTTGATAATGATCAAAGAAATACTACAAACATTGATATGGATGAGATAAAAAATAACTTTTCTAAAATGAAAACAAAACTACGTTCAGATTTTAAAAAATCTAGATTTAAACAATATTTACACAGTAAGGATTATAAAAATAATAAAACTTCATATCAAGAATATAAAAAAACTGTTGCACCAATTTATTCAGAAAATATGACAAAAGACGACCAAGAGTTTTTTGTTGAACTACAGAAAAGTTTTGGTAAATTTTACGATAAAATAAGTCAAGACGATATTGTTAATAACAAGGAAAGCGGTAATAAAGAAGAAGTTGTTAACGAAGATGATTTTGCAAAAAAAGAAGAAAACTTAGAAGATAATAATTTATCTAACAATATAGATTCACAAGAAATTATTAACAAACAAGAAGTCGTAAACGAAGATAATTATGCAAAAATAGAAGAAAACCAAAAAGATAATAATTTATCTAACAATATAGATTCACAAGAAGTTATTAATAATGAAGAATCCAATAATAAAATAATAGATAATGATAATAAATATCATTCAGTCGATAAAAATGACAGCCATATCGTTGATGAAAATAGAAACATAAAGCAAGAAGAGATTTTAGATAAAGAATCTAGAAAAGAAAAAAAATTAAAACTAAAACTTGAAAAAGAAAATAATAGGATAAATGTAGCTGATGAATATGATAAATCATTAAGTGATACTCTAGATGATTTTAATAAAGTGTTAAATAATTATAATAATAAACAAGAACTTAAAGAACAAGTTAAAGAACTCTTCGAAAGAAAATCAGCTGATACTACACAATTGTTAAGTAATATACTTCAAAAAGCAAAAAAAATTAAAAATGAAGATACTGATAAAGAAATAATTGAGTTTAGTGATTTTGAAAGTTTATTAGATGATCCTAAATATATTAAAAATATAGTAAAACTCACAAAAAAAGAGAAAAAAAATGTAAAAAAAGGATTAAAAAAAGTAAAAGGTGAAAATTATTAAAAAGAAAGTTATAGTTGGGCTTAGTGGTGGTGTAGACTCATCAGTTGCTGCAAAGTTATTAATTGATCAAGGTTATGAAGTTGAAGGACTTTTTATGAGAAACTGAGATAGCAATATTAATAATGACGTATTAGGAAATAACCATTCTAGTCAAATATGCCCTCAGGAAGTTGATTATAATGATGCTAAATTAGTAGCTGAAAAATTAAAAATTAAAATTCATCGTATTGATTTTATAAAAGAGTATTGAGATAAAGTATTTGAGTATTTTATTTTTGAATATAAAAAGGGTAGAACCCCAAATCCTGATATATTATGTAATAAATTTATAAAGTTTGACTTATTTTTAAGGCATGCGATAGATATTCTTGGAGCTGATTATATAGCAATGGGTCATTATGCTGGTGTAGTTTATAATGATATAAACAAGGAATATAATTTAATAAAAGCAAAGGATTTAAATAAAGATCAAAGTTACTTCCTTTCAGAGTTAAACCAGTACCAACTATCAAAAACTCTGTTTCCTTTATATGAATATAAAAAACCAGATGTAAGAAAAATTGCAAGTAAGCTAGAATTAGTTGTTGCAAATAAAAAAGACTCAACAGGTATTTGTTTCATAGGAGAAAGAAACTTTACTAAGTTTTTACAAAATTATATTCCCAACCAACCAGGTAAAATTATTGACATTGAAACAAATAGAGTTTTAGGGGAACATATTGGTGTAATGTATTATACAATAGGTCAAAGAAAAGGACTTAATTTGGGTGGAAACAAAGAACCTTACTATGTTGCAAAAAAAGATATAGATAATAAGATTTTATATGTATCTTGTTTGAGTGAAGAAAAGTATTTATACTCTAATGGTTGCACTATTAAGGATTTTAATTGGATAATCAATAAAGAAAATGTACTTATTAACAATAGATTTGAATGTAACTCTAAATTTAGATATAGGCAAGAAGATGTGTTGGTTGATGTAACTCTATTAAAAAATAATGATTTATCGGTAGTTTTTACAAAACCTTTAAGAGCAATCACAGAAGGACAGCAAGCTGTATTATATATTGATAATATTTGTCTTGGTGGTGGAATAATAGATAGCGTTTTTTAATAAAATAATATAAAATTAATATATATCAAGGAGAGATATTATGAGCGAATTAATGACGCCAGCCATTATTGGTGTAGTTATTGTTATTGTTTTAATATTTATTATTGTTTCTTCAATTACAAGTAAGAAGGCACAAAAAGTTGAACAAAAGAAACGTAAAAAGATAGTAAGAGAAGAAATAAAGAATTATTTATCTAAAAGTCAAAATCTTAAGAATGTAAAATTAGAATATGAAAAAGTATATGCCAGAAAAGGTGCTGAATATAAATATAGAGACGTTTTTGATGTTGTTGTTAATATTTTTGAAGCAAAGACTAATAACCTTATGTCTACTAGATCATTTGAGGTTGAAGGTATAACTACAAAAGAAGGCAAAAAGAATTATACAACAACTTGACAAGTTAACAAAGAACTTGATCTTGAAGATACAAGAAAAAGAATTGCAATTGCAGAAAAAAAAGTTAAATTAACCAAAGAAGAACGTAAAGTTTTAAGAGACGAAGAAAGATTAAGATTAATCGAACAAAAGAATCAAATGAAAAATGAGATTCAAAATCTAAAATTAGAAAAAGAAAAACAAAAAAATAATGTTAACGCTCAAATTCAAATTGATAAGGCATTAAAACAAACTACAGTTAAGTTTGTTCCAAAACGTAACAAATAAATATAGCATAATTTGTTGCTAATAATATTCTCCATGTTATATGGAGAATTTTTATTTGGAAATATTCTTATTAAACTAAATTTATTATATTATCAATATATAGAAATAAGTTCTACTTATCAATAAGTAAAACGGGTGATATTATGAGTATTAAAATAGATAAAGAAAGTTTTAAGACGTATTTAAGTGTATGTCCTAAAATTGCCTGGATATTTAGTTCAAAAGAAAATTTGTGAAAAACAAAAGAATTTATTAAAAATGAAAATATAGTTATTCACTATGTTAGTTATGAAGAATTAGATGAAGATGTTGACACAACAAAATTCTCATTTTTAGACGTATATAATAAATTTTTTAAAGATAAAGAATTGACTCCTAATAATGAAATTCTAAGTTTAATTGAAGAATATGATAAAGAGATTGGAATTGAAAGTCTAGTACCAAGTAATGAAACTGTCGAAGATGGACAACAAGTTCTAATAGCTGCATTTGAATACTATAAGGCATTGTTAGTTGAATATAATCAAAAAAACAATAGTAATAAAAGTTTTTTTGATTTAAGTGATTTTAGTTTTGAAAATAATGTAGAAAAAACAAAAGAACTATTAACTAATGATAATTTTCTCTATATCTTTAAACCTGCATTTAAGTTTGGGGAAAAGCTTTATACAAAATGTGATGTTTTGATTAATAAAGGAAAAAATCGCTTCGACATTGTTGAGTTTAAAGCTTCAACTAATTCAAAACTAGAACATTTTTATGATGTTTTATATCAAAAATATTTATTAGAAAAAAATGGTTACTTTGTTGACGACATATTTATTGGTTTAATAAACCCAGAGTATATAAAAGGTTTATCAACCGACTATAAGCAAGTGGTAACAGATATTTTTGAACAATATAAAGACAACTGCCCTAATTATGAAAAAGATATAAAACCTAATTTAAATAATTATTTTATTAAACATAATAAATACGAATCTGACATTGAGTATAATGAATTATTTAAAATAGTTAATTATCTTGAACAGTCAAAATCTTGTCCGTTATTTTCCGATTTGATAAAAGCCTTTCTAGGTGTAGATTATTTATTAGAAATGGATAAAATATTTGAAGGAATGGAAAGAGATTTTAAAAATGAAACCTTCTTATTAAACGACATCCATTATAAACCGAAATTTAATTATAAAAAACTTACTTGTAGAACTAGTTCTGAAGTTTGTCATCACGTTGTTAATTATTATGATGTAAATCAATATACAATTTATGATTTTTCAAGATTTAAAAAAAATGCCGCTATTTTATATAATGAATTTTATGAAGAAGTTGATATAAATAGAATTGATAATCCACTTGATGAATATTATTATATAAACGAAAAACCAGTTTTTAAAGAAGATCAAGCAAGATTAATTACAGTGATTAAGGATTATGTTAAAAATGACAAGAAATTTTCAAATTATATAGTTAACAGAAATAAATTAAAAGATATTGAAAAATTACTAAATGAGTATACAAAAACTCCTGTTTATATGTATGATTTTGAAACTTCTAAATGAGCAATTCCAAAATACGACCGTTCTTGATCTTATCAACAAATTCCATTCCAATATTCAATACATACAATTTTATCTGAAGATTTTGATTTTAAAACAATGAAAAACATTAAACATAAAAATTTTATTGCAGATAAACAAGAAGATCCCAGAATAGAATTCTTAAACAATTTTATAAAGGATTGTTTTGAGTATGGACCTGGGGTATATGTTGCCTATAATAAGTCTTTTGAAAAAACAGTTCTAAAAAATGCAATAATGATGTTTCCTGAAGTTGCTTATCCTCTTAAGTATATTTATTGTAATACCATTGATTTAATGGAGTTCTTTAAAATGAAAGAAAACAACTGATTAATATACCACCCTGATTTTAAAGGTTCGTATTCTATTAAAAAAACCCAACCTGTTTTGGTTCCTGATTTATCATATAAAGATTTAATTATTAATAAAGGTGATAGAGCTAGTAAAATATTTAGACAATATTTAGATAATATAATCTCACAAGATGAATATGAAAAAATAATAAGACCAGATATGTTGAAATATTGCGATCGTGATACACTGGCGATGGTTGCATTATTACAAGCAATTAAAGAACTTGTAAAAACTTATTGCATTTATGAAAATGGGGTACTAACATGAAAAAAATAATATATTGTGGCACACCGATCATTTCATTGAAACCATTGCAAGCACTTGAAGAGTTAGGTTATGAAATTTGTGCAATAATAACTCAACCAGATAAGGCTTTAAACAGAAAAAAAACATTAATAAAATCTCCGATTAAATTATATGCAGAATCTAAAAATTATAAAATATATCAACCAAATTTAATCAAAGATATAATAGATGATATTAAAGAATTAAATGCAGACTTTCTAGTAACTTGTGCTTATGGACAATTTATACCAAACTCAATACTATGTTTATTTAAGAATTGTATAAATGTGCATGCTAGTCTTTTGCCTAAATACAGAGGGGGAAGTCCAGTTCAATATTCAATAATGAATGGGGATAAGGAAACTGGTATTTCTTTAATGCAAATGGTAAAAAAAATGGACGCAGGAGATGTTTACACTCAAGATTCAATACTAATTAACTTAAATGATGATAATGAAATAGTTTTCAGAAATTTAGGGGAACTTGCTTATAAAATGGTTTTAAGAGACATAGATAAAATTTTTAATAACCAAATTAAACCATTTAAGCAAGACGATTCAGAAGTAACGTTTGCTTATAATCTTACAAATGAGGAAGAAAGAATTAATTGAAATCAAGATTCTAATAGAGTACACAATTTCGTTAGAGCTTTATCTCCGTCACCAATTGCCTTTACATATTTAGAAAATGAAAGGATTAAAATTAAAAAAACTTCATTAATAGGTGTAAATGATATTATAATTATTCCTATGAAAATTTTCATGCCTGGAGAAATAGCTGCTATTGATAAAAGCGGTATTATTGTGGCCACTAAAACAAGTTTTATACGTATTGAGGAACTCCAAAGAGAAGGAAAAAAAATGCTACCGGCATCAATTTATTATAAACAAGAAAATGCGTTTTTTAAACCATTTATGGTATTTAAATAAAGTGAAAAGTTATATATAATAAATATATTATGGTTACAAGGAGAATAATATGTTAGTTAATGATTTAAGACCTGGAAATACATTTTTATATGATGGAAATATTTTTGTAGTTCTAGAAAATGCTTTTTCTAAAACAGGAAGACAACAAGGAAAGGTTTCTTTAAAAGTAAAAAATTTAAGAACTGGCTCAAGAGTTGATTTAACCTTTACTGGTGGAGATAAAGTTGATAAAGCACTTATCGAAAAAAAAGACATGCAATATTTATACAATGATGGAAATATTTGTATGTTGATGGACACTGAAACATATGACCAAGTTGAAATATCTAATACAAAACTTGAATGAGAATTAAAGTTTTTAACAGATGGTACAATGGTAAAGTTAACTGAATATGATGGTGAAATATTAGGTATTACAATCCCTGAAAAAATGGAGTTAATCGTTACTGAAGTAGAACCAGCTGTAAAGGGTGATACAACAAGTGGTGCGCAAAAAAAAGCTGTCTTAGAAACTGGATTAGAAATAACTGTGCCTTTATTTATTAAAGAAGGGGAAAAAGTTGTAGTAAATACAAACGATGGTAAATATTACGGAAGAGCTAACTAGAAAGGTAATAATATGTATATAACATTAGAAAAAAACTCATCTGGTGAAATTCAAGTAGAAGACCAAATTATAACTAAAATTATTGATAAAGATATAAAAAGTAATATAGATTCATCTTTAAATTTAGAAGTAGTAGTTCTTTGAGAACAAGAAAATAGTATGTTTATAAACATTAAAATCAAAGTTGAAAATAGAGAAACTGTGAGTATTGATGAAAGAAAAATAATTCATTCTATAAATGAATTGATTAAACAAACTATTGGGGTTAAACCTAAAACTATATCGGTATCATTTATTTAGTTAAGAAAGATGGTATTTATGAAAAGATCTAAGTGAAAGAGCAAAACTTTTTATTGAGAATTAACGATGTGCACTACAATATTAGGTATGTTGGTTTTTGTTTATGCAGAACATATGATTAATCAACATTGACTTAGAAATGTTGATTATCCATTTTCACCTGTTATATTTCAAGGGCAATTTACAAGTTTTTTTACTTTTCAAAGTAATGGTATTGTTGGTGCTTATTTTTTAGTTAGAGTAATTTTTTATGATAATCAAATAAGATTTTGTAAGAATAAAACACTTTTATTATTTGTTACAAGTTATATAACTGTAACTTTTATAACTTATGTATGTGTTTTATTTCCTGCAACTTTAAAAAATGGCTATGATACAAGAGTTATTGATTGAATTTATTCTGTATTTATGCACGTAGTAGTTCCTATTTCAACTATTACATATATGTTTATGAATATAGATTTAAGTGATATTACTTTGAAAAAGTACTTTAGAAGTTATTTTGCAGGATATTTAATTTATCCCTGAGTATATACCATTTATTTAATGTTTAGAGTATTTATTTTCTTAAATGATGATAGATTCTCATCAATACCTTTTGAAATTGTTTACCCATATGCGCCAGTATCTAATAAGACATTTGATTTTGATAATGGAGGAAACTTCAATGATGTATTTGGGAATGTCTTATTTACATTTTTTTCAATTTTTCTACTTTTTATTGTAGTTCACATCTTATTTATTTCTGTAAATATTATATACATATTAATAATTTGAAAAATAAATAAGAAAATAAGTATGGCTAAAAATCCTATTAATAAAAATAGTAATTCCAAAAATACTAATGAAAAAAATATTAAAATAATTAAAAATAATTAATTATAATCAACTTGATTAAGAAAGAAGGATAATTTATGATGACTTTTAATAAAGAAAAACATAGCTTAACATTGAAACTTATTACAGACTCAAAAAACAAATTAGTAATTAAAAAGAATGGTTACGTCACTTTAATTTCTGAAGATAAAACTTTGTATATGTATGTTGGATGTATAAAAGGAGATAATACTTGTAAGTGTTTAAGAAAACTAAGTAGTTATATATCAAATTTTGTAATTAACAATAAATATGACATTAATATTGATTTAGATTCATTTTTAGGGTTTTACGAAGATAAAAAGGAGAGAGCTGCAAGAGTAATTTTTGATAGTATATTATTTAATGATCATAAAAAAATCTCTAGAAAATTAAATAACGATGTACAAAAAGAAGTGCTTTATAATATTGAATCAATAAGTAATAAAGAATTAGAGTCTATATTTACTGAATCAGTTACTAAAATGGAGTTTGTAAACTTTGCAAGAGATCTACAAGACTTACCTCCAAATGAAGGGACCGCACCATTAATCGCAGATTTAATTCAAAAAAAAGCTGCTGAAGTTGGTAATATTAAATGTACTGTTTTTAATAAACAAGAAATAGAAAAACTTGGATTAGGGTTATTACTAGCTGTTAATAAGGCTTCAGAAATTGAACCAAGAGTTGTTATTTTAGAATATTGTGGAGATAGTTCAAAAGAAAAAATAGGTTTGATTGGTAAAGGTATTACATTTGATTCAGGTGGATATAACTTAAAAGGTTCACAATTTTTAACTGGAATGAAATTTGATATGTCTGGTGCAGCAATAGTATCATCAACAGTGCTTGCTCTAGCAAAAAGTGGAGCTAAAACAAATGTTGTTTCAGTTGCAATGTTAACTGATAATAGAATTGGTGGTCATGGTACATTAACTGAATCAATAGTTAAATCTTATAATGGAGTAACTGTACAAATTGATAATACAGATGCAGAGGGTAGACTAGTTTTAGCAGATGGTATTTCATATGCTGTAAGAAACCTTGGTGTAGATAAAGTTTTTGATATTGCGACACTAACAGGTGCTATGCGTTTCTCACTTGGTAAATGACATACTGGTGTATTTACAAAGTATGATAGATTATGACAGTTAATTGAAAAAGCTGCATATAATCAGTCTGAACTTGTATGACGACTACCGATGATTTGAGAACATTTAGAAATAATGAAATCAACACCAATAGCTGATTTAACAAATACTGGGCAACCAAATGCAGGTGCTGGTTCTGCAACAGCTGCTGCTTTCCTAGATTTATTTGCTGAAGAAAAACCATATCTTCATCTAGATATTGCTGCAACAGCCCAAGAAAATGGTAGAGGAAAAGCTATTATGCTTAAAACACTATTTGACTTGCTAAAAAATGATTATTAAAATCAATTTATTTTCTATATAAACAGTCTTAAGTAAACCGTATAATTTTAAATTATATGTTAAGTTTAGCAATTAAGACTGTTTTTTTATATTCTTTTAGCAATATTATCTTCAAGTAAAATTGTATTATTTAAAAATAAAGAAAACCTTATAATCTAAGGTTTTCTAATTCTATTTTTATTTAGTATTAGTTGTTTATTGCGTTTATAATATCATCACTAATCCCTTTAATTAATGTTTTTAGGATCAAATCATTACTTGAATTATTTTTTAATAGGTTACTTATAATCAAACCATCATCATCCTTCTCATTATTATAAGTTATTCCATTTAATATTGTTTCCTTAATATTCTTACAATCAAGGTTATTTTTCACTGATATCAAGTATGGCTTAAGTATTCTTTCATCTAATTGTAGTTTTTTAATAGTATTTCTTGCAACTCTTTCAAAATCGTCTTTAATATAAATATTTGTAAATCTACTTATTACAGACTCAATAAATTTATCTAATTCTTTTCTATTATAATTAAATGCTACTTCAACTATTTGTGACATTTCTAATAAATAATTTTTTAAAAAGTCTAATAATGTCTTATCATTACTATCATTTAGTGCTACGTTAATAATTTTCTTTGAAAATTTATTTCTTTTTCATTCTTTCCAAGCAAGTGCTGCATGACTACCATTAAGCATTCAAACTTTTTTACAGATTTCTGCATCTATATTTTTTGTGTAATTTATAGTGCTAAGTTTTTCAACTTGCTTTGGTCAGTTATTTTCATCTGCTACTCATGAGAAGTATGGTTCTACTTTAATATTTAACTCGTTTGATGTATCATTAGGAACGATTCTATCAACCATAACATCAACAAACTTAATCATTTCCTTATTAAATAAATATTCTTTGGAAATATCTTTTTCAAATGAAGAAGAAACTTTTTCTCCGTTTTCACAACACATGATAATTAAAGTTTTATTATCTTTTTCTTTCTCTTTTATAAAGTTTATTATATCTTCTTTAATGTATTTAAGATTATTTGATCCAATTGATGTTGTAATAATATCAATATCACTTAAATTTATTTTCTCTTTTATTTCACTAACTAAAATGGCTTTATAGCCATTTACTATTTTTGACTTATTAACTTCACTTAATTCAATAACTTCATAGCTGGATTCATTATTTAGTTTATTAATTAATTCTTGATTAGTATCAGCAAAATAAAATTCAGTAACTTTATTGCTATCGAAAAGTATTGGTGCAATAAAACCTCTCCCAATATTTCCTGCTCCGTAATGTAATATTTTCATTTAGAAATTAAACTCCTCTAGTATTCTATCTTTAGATGGTTTAGCTATTAACTCTTCTACAAAATCTAATTCCATCATCTTCTCTGCTATATTTGCAAGTATATCTACGTGATTATTTGATTTTGCAGCTATTCCAATAAAAAAGTTTACTGGTGAACCATCATAATCAATTGGTTCATTGTAATGAATAACTACAATACCATCTTTAATTACTCCTGTTTCATTCATTCCATGTGGTATAGCTAAATAATTTCCAATATAAACAGAGAACTTTTTTTCTCTTTCAATCATTGATTCAATATAAGATTCTTCAATATAACCAAGTTCTTTTAATAACTCTCCACATTGTTTAATTGCCTCTACTTTATTTTTAGCAGATTGATTTATTTTAATATTTTCTTTTTTTAATATTTGATTTCCCATTTTTTCACCTATCAGTTTTTTATATATTTTTTCACTTATTATTTTATGTACATCATTTTTTTTACTTAATAACATAATTATAGGCATTATTAATATGTTTTTAATATTTTGTTCACTTAAATCAATTGAAGATATAACCAAGTCATAACTTGATAATTTGTCTTTATCAACCATAGCATATGAAATATTTTCAATAACTGCATTTCTGTAAAGTGAGTTCAAATGATTTTTAATCATTGCACTTTGCCCCATGCCACCAATACATATTGTCAAAATACTTAAGTTGTTATTGTATAAGTAAGAGTCAAATCATACTAATATATGTATAAAAACTTCATACTTTAATAAGTTTTTATTTTTTTTGTTATTAAAATATTTTAAAATATTTATTTCTATAACATTTCAAAGTTCATTATATGTAGTTTTATAATTGTCTAAATTTCTTTTATATTCGACAATAATGTAATCATCAATATTTTCAATAAATAAATTTGAAGTTATATGATTTCTAATTCTTTCAACTATATCATCGCTTAGTTTTAAATTATTATTAAATAAGTTACTTACATCCTTTTTAATATCCTTAATAAATAAACTAATTGTTTCCTTTTCTTTATTTGGAATTAGTTGATTTATATAATTTAAATCCAATGTATTGTTTGAGTAGATATTTTTGATCAGCAAAACAAATTCATTGTAATATTCAATACTATCTATTTTTTTTAAGATCTCATTATTATTTGGATGATTCAATCAGTAAGTTATCTTAATAGCTAGAATAATTACATTCAATACTGAGATATTAATTTGATTTGAAGTAAATTCTATAAGTCAATAAAATATTTTATTATAGACATTTATTTTATATCTTGATTTTAATGATTTATATATGTAATTAGAAAAAAGTTTTTCTATTTTATTTAATTTTAAAATGGAATAAACTTTTTTAAATAATAAATATTTTATTGTTATGTCTACTGCAATACTTATTTCAATTTCTTTTGAAATTTTTGATAACTTTATACCTTGTTTAGTTAATGAAAGACTTTGAGAATATGTTTTTAATATTAGAGATAAGTCTTTAATATCATCTTCTAAAACGTTAATTGATACATCTAGATCATCCATTAGTTGCAATTTTGTTGTAGCTGTATCTTTAACTAGGATTAAATAAATGTACAAAAGTCTTTCTTCTTTTAATAAAAATGTATCGTCAATTTGTAATTTATTTAATATATCTTCAGTAAGCCCATTAAAACAAATTTCTTTTTCATCCTCTGTAATATAAAACTTTCCTTTTAACTTCAAGAAATTGTTTATATCAATTATATCTCTTTGTAGAGTTTTGTTACTCATACTAAATTGATTGATTAATACATTCTTATCAATATTTTTATAATTAATTAAAGTTTGTAACAGTCTAAGTTGTCTTTCTTTCTTCATTATTTGTCTCTAACTTCTCTTTAAATTCTAAAATTATCTTATCATAAAATGATTTATCCAAGAAGTTTGTAATGCTTTTATGAATTGCGTTTGGAGCTTTCTGTTTAGCATAATCTGACAATTGCACTTGTGTAATAACAAATTCTGCATTATCAGGAAGCTCTTTTACTGGATAGTTAACAACTTTAATGTCTATGTTTGCATCTTTTAATTTTTTTCTAAGTACTGAAGCACCCATTGCGCTAGAACCCATTCCAGCTTCACATGCAAATATAATTGTTTTTATATTAGATAAATCTACTTTAGCACTTTTGTTAACGCTAACATATTTACTTTCTTTACCTTTAATATCTTGCATTTTTTTTGCAGCATCTTCATAATTAACTTCTGATTTTTTATATTTTTTTCTCATTATTAAATGAATTAATACACCTACTAGTAATGAAGTTCCAGTAGAACCTAATATACCAAGAAATACTCCAGCATAGTCTAAACCACTTGAATTTATGAAAATAGATATAGCTACAATTGATCCAGGTGATGCTGGTGAAATTAATCCTGCATCAAATGATTGGAATATAGCGTCACCAACTAAACCACCTGCTATTAATGCAATTATCATTTCAATTCTCATAAGTATGAATGGGAAATAAACCTCATGTATACCACCAAAGAAATGTATTATTGATGCTCCCGCAGCATTTCCTCTTTGTTTTTTATCAAAGATCATAAATGTAATTAAGGCACCTAATCCAGGACCTGGATTAGCTTCTAATAAATATAAAATTGATTTAGGTGCACCTTGTGATAATGGTGTAAATACACCATGGTTAATTGCATTATTTAAGAAAAATACTTTTGCTGGTTCTACTATTAAAGCAGTTAAGAAAATTAATTTATTATTAACTAAAAATCTTACAACTTCTGCTAATGCTCAAGTAATTGAATTAAAAACATATGGCATACCATAAAAGGCACCAACTCCTAGCCCGAATGCTAGGAACCCCATAACAAAGTTATTCACTAACATTTCAAATCCTTGTTTTATTCTTCCATCCAGTAATTTATCTATACCTTTTAATATTGCAGCAGCTAATGGCCCTGCAATCATTGCAGATAAGAATTGTGGTGAAGAGGTTGCTCCTTCTTGGAATCCTGGGTTATATTGATTACCAACTATTATTGCAAAAACAACAAATGATGCAATAAACCCTCCACGATCTTTATGCACGATTCTACCAGCATTAAAACCAATTAATGTTGGAATTAAATATATAATTACATTTTGTGATATATATTTATCTATAATTTCAACAGGCACTCAACCACCGCTAAAAAAGAAGGCAGTTAGTAATCCTCAAGCAATCATTAATCCTATAATTGGCATAATCATTGAACTTAATCAACCACCAAATTTTTGGATACGTCTCATTGCTATTCTTTTATTAAAATTATTTTTAAAGAATAACTGAAATTTATTCTTAGACTCTTTTTTATTTAACTCTTTTATAATTTCATCCATATTAAGACTCCTTTCATATATATTATTTATTAAATGACCAAAATTAAATAGAGTTGGGAGTAAATATTTTGTCTTTTAAAAAGACAAAATAATTTATAATCTTTATAGAGGTTAAAAATGGAAAAAAATAATTTAAATATTATTACAGCGGAAAGAATATACTTAAAAAATGTGTCATTAGAGAGCGCTGATGACATGTATGAATACTGCAGTGACGAAAGTGTTGTAAAATTTCTAACTTTTGATAGGCATAAAAATATAAATGATACCATTAATGCAATTAAAGAGTATTTCTTAAAAGACCCTATTGGAAAGTACGGGATATATTTAAATTCTAATAATAAACTAATTGGTACTATTGACATAAGATTAGATTCATTAGACTACAATAATTTTGGTTGAGTTATAAATAAAAAGTATCAAAAAAATGGTTATTGTTCAGAAGCATTAAGTGCAATGCTAAAGTCTTGATGAAGTAAGATTAAATCATTGGATTTATATGCAAAACACGATATTGAAAATAAAGATTCTGAGCATTTTATGGATAATAATAACTTTATAAAACTAAATAAAAAGACACTTAATGATGAAGGGATAACTTATTGTGTTCATAAATTAAATATTGAAAATATTGAAGCTAAAATATTTAAAAAATAATTAAAAACTAAATTAAAAAGTATATAATGAATATGAAAGAATACTTTAAATTTGTCCAGTGAGGCAAATAAGTAATGTCCATAACTTTATTAGACATTATTTGCTTGCCTATCTTAATAAAGATAGGCTTTTTATATGGGGTAACTTTCACTAAAAGGAGTAAATATGTCATCTAAATTACTATTTGATAATATAGCTTTATCAAGAACAATAACTAGAATTTGCCACGAAATACTTGAAAAAAATAAAAGTATTAATAACCTTGTTCTAGCAGGAATAAAGACTAGAGGCTATTTTTTAGCATTGAGAATAGCAAAAAAAATTGAGGAAATTGAAGAAATAAAAGTTGATGTAGTTGAAGTTGATATAACTAATTATAGAGATGACATCCAAAAATCAAATAATTCATCGTTTAAAATAAATTATAATCTAGAAAATAAAGACATCATACTAATTGATGACGTTATGTATACAGGTAGAACAGTTCGAGCAGCGATGGATTGTATTTTAGATTTTTATAGACCTAGCAGAATTATGTTGGCCGTGCTAGTTGATAGAGGTCACAGAGAATTACCAATAAGAGCAGACTTTGTAGGAAAAAACATCCCAACATCTATAAATGAAAAAATTAAGGTTAATTTAACTGAAGTAGATGATGAGGATTGTGTTTTGATTATTAATAGTTAATGCTCTTTTTTTATGGAGGAATTATGATAAAATTCAATAATTTGTTAACTATTGAAAGTTTAAGTAATGAAGAAATAATGTATTTAATCAAGAAGGCTTTAAATTTTAAGTTAAATAATGAAATACCTAAGTTAAAAAGAGAAACATTTATTGCAAATATTTTTTTTGAAAATAGTACGCGAACTCACAAGAGTTTTGAAATTGCTCAAAAAATGTTAGGATTTAATTCAATTAATTTAGAAGTAAGTAGAAGTTCTATACAAAAAGGTGAGACTTTATATGATACAGTGCTTTCATTAGATTGTTTAAATGTTGAAGCTTTTATTATTAGACATCCAGAAAAAGAATACTACAATAAAATACTTAATTCTAAAAATCTCAGAACTAAGCTAATAAATGCAGGAGATGGAGTAGGAGAACATCCAACTCAATCATTATTAGATTTAATGACAATATATGAAAATTTTAAAACATTTAAAGATATTAAGGTAGCAATATGTGGTGACTTAAAACACTCTAGGGTAGCACATTCTAATATGAAAATATTAAAAAGACTTGGTGCTAAGATCTATTTTTCAGGACCATTGATATGGTATGAAGACTATTATAAGGATTATGGAGAGTATAAAAAAATAGATGATTTAATTAATGAAGTGGATGTAATGATGTTATTAAGAGTTCAAAATGAAAGACATATTGAAAAATTTGATAAATCGGATAATTACTTAATTAAGTATGGATTAAATAATACACGATATAAAAAGCTAAAAAAGAATTCTATTATAATGCACCCTTGTCCAGTAAATAGAAATGTAGAGATAGAATCTTGTTTAATAGAGTCTAGTAAGTCAAAATTGTTAGCACAAATGAAAAATGGATTATATATGAGAATAGCAATTTTATATGAGTTGTTTAAAGAGAGGTTTTAATGTTACTAATTAAAAATGCACAATTTTATAAAAATGATAAGCTAGTTACTAATGATATTTTAATTGTTGATAAGTATATTAAAAAAATATCTAAATTTATTAAAGAAGATGAAAATTATGAAGTCATTGATGCTTCTAATTACTTTATAACTCCAGGACTAATTGATGTACATGTACACACAAGAGAGCCTGGTTATGAATATAAAGAAGATCTAACTACTGTAAGCAAGGCTGCGTTAAAAGGTGGTGTAACCACAATTTGCTCAATGGCAAATTTATCACCAGTACCAGATAGTGTAGAAAGTTATGAAAGTATAGTTAAATTAGTAAAAGAAAAATCAGAAATAAATGTTTTACAAATGTGCGCTGCTACTAAAAATTTAAATACAAATGAGTTAGTAGATTTTGAAATGCTAAAAAAAAGTGGTGCAAAATACTTTTCAAATGATGGTCATGGTATTCAAAATACAGAAACTATGAGAAGTATTTTAAGGGAAATTAAAAAACATGATTTACTAATTTCTGTTCATTTAGAAACTGAAAAAATAAAGTTAGATGGAATGATACATAAATCTAAATTTTCTAAAAAGTACTTAATTAAAGATTTTAGTTATAAGTCAGAATACTTACAACTAAAAAGAGATATTAAACTTTTAAAAAATAATAATTGTAGATATCATGTCGGACATCTAACAACAGGTAAATCATTAAAACTTATTAAAAAGTATAAAAAGAAGCTTAACATTACTTGTGAAGTTACACCTAATCATTTATTAATGAGTATAAATGATTTTAAAGAAAATTCTGGATTATATAAGATAAACCCGCCAATAAGAACAAAAAAAGATCAAAGTATTTTAGTAAAAGGATTACAAGATGGGACAATAGATTGTATTGCAACTGATCATGCACCTCATAAAAAAAGTGAAAAATTTATTGACTTTAAAGAATCGAGTTTTGGAATGATAGGTATAGAATTTAGTTTCAGTATTCTATACACAAAACTAGTTATGAATAATATTATAAGCCTTAATAGACTTGTTGAATTAATGTATACAAATCCAAATGAAATATTCAGGATGAAAGCTCCTAATTTAAAAGAAAAACATAAAGCTAACATAGTAATTTGAGATTTAAACAATTCTTATGTAATAAAAGAAAAAACAATAGAATCTAAATCTAAGAATACTCCATTTTTAGGAGAAGAGGTATATGGAAAAAATATTTATACAATAGTAGAAGGAAAAATAAAATGAAGAGATGATTAATATTATCGGATGGGACAGTTTTAGAAGGTTTAGCATTTGGCGATAACGAATCAGTAATAAATGAATTAGTATTTACTACTGCAATGACTGGATATCAAGAATCAATAACTGATCAAAGTTTTAATGGTCAAATATTAGTTTTCACTTATCCTCTAGTAGGAAACTATGGTACTAATAGTGAAGATAATGAAAGTATTTTTCCAAGTTGTTCAGGTGTTATTGTCAAAGAGGTGTCAACAGAAGGATCTAATTTTAGGAATGAATTATCACTTCCTAATTTTTTAAAAGGAAAAAAAATTACAGGTATTTCAAATATTGATACTAGAATGCTAACTAACAAATTAAGAAATAATGGTTCCTTAATTGCAGCGATTGTGTGTGAAGAAAAATTAATTGATGAATTTAAAAATAAACTAAAAGAGTTTAAGTGTAAGACTACACATGTAAAAGAAGTTTCTACAAAAAATAAATATTATATTCCTGGAAATAAATTTAAGATTGTCTTAATTGATTATGGATTAAAAATATCAATTACTAAGGAGTTACTTAAAAGAGGTTGTGGTATATTTGTAGTTCCATTTAATACAACTTATCAAGAAATAGTAGATTTAAATCCAGATGGAATATTGTTGAGTAATGGTCCTGGTGACCCAACAAATCTACAAGATCAAATAAAAGTAATTCAAAAACTGCAAGGCAAGTATCCTATGTTTGGAATTTGTTTAGGTCATCAATTACTAGCATTAGCAAATGGAATGAAAACAAAGAAAATGTTATTTGGTCATAGAGGTATTAATCATCCTGTTAAAGATTTAGAAACAAACAAATGTTACATAACCTCTCAAAACCATGGCTATATGGTTGATGAAGAGTCTATAAATATTTCTAAACATAAAATTACAATTACTCATAAAAGTCTTAATGATAATTCAATTGAGGGAATTAAATATATCGATAATAAGTCATTCTCGGTACAATTTCATCCTGATTCTTGTCCAGGTACAAGTGATAATTATTATCTATTTGATTATTTCATTAAATTAATACAAGAAGGAAAGGAAATTAATAATGCCAAAAAATAATGAAATTAAAAAAGTAGTTATACTAGGTTCTGGTCCAATTGTAATTGGCCAAGCAGCAGAATTTGATTATGCTGGAACTCAGGCATGTATGTCATTAAAAGAAGAAGGTTACTACGTTATATTAATTAACTCCAATCCAGCTACAATTATGACAGAAAAAGGAATTGCTGATAAAATTTATATCGAACCATTAACTGTTGAATTTGTAGAAAAAATATTAAGAAAAGAAGAACCAGATGCAATTATCCCAACTATGGGAGGGCAAACCGCACTAAATTTAGTTATTGATCTTGCTAAAAATAATATTCTTAATGAACTAAATATTAAATTATTAGGAACAAGTATTGAAGCGATTGAAAATGCAGAGGATAGAGAATTATTTAAAAACTTAATGAAAGAGTTAAAAGAACCTATACCAGCAAGTACTATTGTATATGATGTAAATGAAGCTTTATCTTTTTCTGAGAAAATTGGTTTTCCGTTAATTGTAAGACCTGCATTTACACTTGGAGGTAGTGGTGGTGGAATTTGTGAAACAAGAGATCAACTAATTAAAATAGTTTCACAAGGTATAAAAGAATCCCATCTTAGTAAATGTTTATTAGAACAAAGTATTGCTGGGTATAAAGAAATTGAGTATGAAGTTATTAGAGATTCAAATGATAACACAATAATTGTTTGCAACATGGAAAATTTTGACCCAGTAGGTGTTCATACGGGTGATTCAATAGTTTTTGCTCCTTGTCAGACTTTGTCAGACATAGAAAATCAAATGTTAAGAGACTCATCATTAAAAATAATTAGAGCATTAAAAATAGAAGGGGGGTGCAATATACAATTTGCACTCGACCCAAACTCGTTACAATATTATGTAATTGAAGTTAACCCAAGAGTTAGCAGGTCTTCGTCATTAGCTAGCAAAGCAACAGGTTATCCAATTGCTAAAATCTCTGCCAAAATTGCTGTTGGCTTCACATTAGATGAAATTATTAATCCTGTTACTAAAAATACAATGGCATTTTTTGAACCTGTATTAGACTATATAGTAACAAAGATTCCAAGGTGACCTTTTGATAAATTTATAAATGCAGATTTTAATTTAACTACTCAAATGAAATCAACTGGAGAGGTAATGGCTATTGGTAGATGTTTAGAAGAGTCATTTTTAAAAGCAATTAGATCATTAGAAATTGATAAGTATCATATTGACTCGAAAGAATACGAAAAATTAACAGAAAACGAGTTACTACAAGAAATAAAATATCCAACACATAACAGAGTCTTTATTATAGCGGAAGCTATAAGGAAAAACATTGGCATAGAAAAAATAAATGCAATTAGTAAAATTGATCTATTTTTTTTAAATAAATTAAAAAAAATAATAAATCTTGAAAATGAAGTTAAAAAAAATAAAATGAATATTAATTTATTGAAGAATGCTAAAATTGTGGGTTTCAGTGACATTAAAGTAGCTAATTTATGAGATAAAACAGACTTAGAAATATATAAGTTAAGAATGAAATATAATATATTACCTATATTTAAAATGATTGACACTTGTGCAGGAGAGTTCTATTCTAAAACTCCATATTTTTATTCAACATATGAATTTGAAAATGAGAGCACTCCTTTTAATGAAAAATCAGTATTAGTTTTAGGATCAGGTCCAATTAGAATTGGTCAGGGCATAGAATTTGATTATGCGACTGTAAAATCAATACAGGAGATTAAAAAATTAGGTTATAAAGCAATAGTAATTAACTCTAACCCAGAAACAGTATCAACAGATTTTTCTATTTCAGATAAATTATTTTTTGATCCACTAACTATAGAAGATGTAATGAACATTGTTGATTATGAGAAACCTTATGGAGTAATAGTGCAATTTGGTGGTCAAACAGCAATAAATTTAGCAAGGAAATTAGCAGAGAGAGGAGTAAAAATATTGGGTACATCTGTTGATAAAATTGAAGAAGCAGAGGATAGAGATAGATTTGAAAAACTTTTAACTATGTTGAACATTAAACAACCATTAGGAAAAACTTCAAAAACTAAAGAAGAATCAATAAAAATTGCTAATCAAATTGGTTATCCAGTTTTGTTAAGACCAAGTTATGTACTTGGAGGAAAATCAATGCAAATAATAAACGGTCAGGAAGAACTTGAATTATATATTGATAACGCATTAAAAGATAGTAAAGATAGTTCTTTATTAATTGATAGGTATATATATGGTGATGAATATGAAGTGGATCTAATCTCTGATACTGAGAGTGTTTTAATTCCAGGAATTATAGAACATATTGAAAAATCTGGAGTCCATTCTGGTGATTCAATGGCAGTTTATCCACCACAACATTTAACTAAAGAAATGACAAATAAAATAATTGAAACCTCAAAAAGTATCGCTTTAAATTTAAAAATAAAAGGAATTATTAATATTCAGTTTATTGTCAAAGATGAAGAACTTTATATTATTGAAGTAAATCCAAGGTCGAGTAGAACTGTACCTTTTTTAAGTAAAATAACTGATATAAATCTCGTTGGTTTATCAACACAAGTAATGTTTGATATAAAATTAAAAGATCTTAATAATTATAAAGAATTTATTGAACCAAAAAATAATATTTATGTTAAAGCGCCTGTCTTTTCATTTATAAAATTAAAACAAGTGGACACTGATTTAGGACCTGAAATGAAATCAACTGGTGAGGCTATGG
This sequence comes from Spiroplasma corruscae, assembly GCF_002237575.1. Classification (NCBI taxonomy): domain Bacteria; kingdom Bacillati; phylum Mycoplasmatota; class Mollicutes; order Entomoplasmatales; family Spiroplasmataceae; genus Spiroplasma; species Spiroplasma corruscae. The sequence continues at coordinate 841,879 of NZ_CP022535.1, read as the reverse complement.
GTTGAGATAATAATTATTATAAAGCTTTATACAAAGCGTTTATTGCATCTCATCAAATAATACCTAAGAATGGAAAAATATTATTTACTATAGGAGAACAAAAAGAGCGTGCGCTTAAACTTGCAAAAAGGTTTAAAGAGTTAGGTTTTAAAATATACGCAACAAAAGGTACTTCAAGAACTTTTAGAGAAAATAATTTAAACTGCATTGAAGTTTCCAAAATTGAAGAAGCATTAAAAAATAATAATATTATAGACCTATTAAAAAATAATGAACTTAACATTGTTGTGAATACAAAAAGTAAAAAACAAAAAAAGTATAGTAAAGACGATTTAATTATTAGAAGAACTGCTACTGAGTCTCAAATACCATTATTCACATCGCTTGAAACAGTTAATGCAATTTTAGAAGTGTTGGAATTTCAAAGTTTTAGAACGAGTGAGTTATAATATGAAAAACAAAATTATAATAGCTCTTGATTTTTCAAGTTTGAAGGAAGTTAAGAACTTTCTAAAAGGTTTTAAAAGAGAAAAACTATTTTTAAAAGTAGGAATGGAATTATATTTTAAATACCAAAATAAAATAATTAAGTATTTAAAGAAAAGAAAACATCAACTGTTTATTGATTTAAAAATACACGATATACCAAACACTACCTATAAAGCAGCAAAAAATTTATTAGATATGGAACCTGATATCATTAGTGTTCATGCATCTGGGGGTTTGGAAATGCTAAAAAGCATTGTTAAAGCAAAAAAAGATACAAAATCAATAACTAAGTTATTTGCAGTCACATATTTAACTTCAATAGATGAACAAGTACTAACAAAGGAATTAAAAATTAATAAAGATTTAATTACTTCAATAAAAGATTTAGCTTCATTAACTTATAATGCAAATTTAGATGGAGTTGTTTGTTCAGTATGAGAATCTAGAATAATAAAAGATGAAGTTAGTAAAAAATTATTAACTCTAACACCAGGCATTAGAATTACTAATATGGCAAATGATCAGAAAAGAGTAGCAACAATTAAAGATGCTGTTATTAATTTAAGTGATTATATTGTTGTTGGAAGAGAAATAACTAATTCTAAAAATCCGTATTTTAAATATGTAGAAATGAATAAGGAATGAAACAATGAATAAAGAAATAAAAGTAGCATCAATTCTTTTAGAAACAAAAGCTATTGAATTAAATTTTAATAACAAATTTGAATGGGCAAGTGGAATAATAAGTCCTATATATTGTGACAACAGAGTCTTGATAAGTTATGTTGAAAATAGAAATATTATTGTTAATTACTTTATTGATAATATAAGATTAAATTACCCAAGTGTTAATTTAGTTGCAGGGGTCGCAACATCTGGAATAAGTTGAGCATCAATGATCGCACAAAAAATGAATCTACCAATGATTTATGTAAGGCCAGAACCAAAAGATCATGGAAGAAGATCACGAATTGAAGGAAGATATTTTGATAACCAAAATGTAGTTGTTGTTGAAGATTTGATTTCTACTGGTGGAAGTGTAATAAAAGTATGCAACTTATTAAAAAATGAAAACTTAAATGTCCTGGGCGTTGCTGCTATATTCTCATATGATTTAAAAAAAGCTACTTTTAATTTTTTATCTAGTAATAACAATTTTTTTACTTTATCAAATAAGAAAACATTAGTAAGTTTAATCGAAGAAAACCAATTATTTGATAAAAATAATGTTATTGAGCTAAAAAAATTTTTCGAACAAATTGATAAATAAACTAATTAACTTAATAAAATATTTTAAACCTAATAACCAACTTTATATTCTAATTTTGTAAAATTACTTAAAATAATAAATATAAAAAACTTTATTGTGTATTAAATTTTACTAAATCATAGGGTGTTACGTTAATTATTAAAATAAAATAACCAATTATTAAATTTTTTTATTTATCATGGAAAAAATATATTTACAATTTTTAAGAGTTTCATTTGTATTAGACCCAAACTAAATTAAATTAACTTCATAAATTATAAAATAGTTTCAATAATTTTTATAGTCTAGAATACTAATGAGTTTATAAACAACAATTATGGTTAAGGAATCATTTATATATCTTAAGTTATTACAATCATAAAACAATCATTAACTTCAAATATAATTGTTTAAATTCCAAATAAACGTATTAAATTTTATTATATAAATAATTGAACAATTATTAACAACTCAAGTTAATATATTTATTTTTTTTAAAAAAACATTTTATAGTTAAATAATTATACATACAAAGTTTAATAATTTGTATTAAGTGTATTATTTTTATTTAGAATCATCATTTTTTTTATTTATTAAGTTTATAAGAACAAGTTTTAATAAAGTTGTATTTATTTAATAAGTGTCAAATTAATTAAAATTTATTTGTTTCATTATATATAAACTTATTTGTTTCATTATATTACACATCAGTAAATAAAATTAGTACTATTTTTTCCTGTTGATTGTTTGTTATAAAATCATTTATCATTCTAATATAAAATTCTTTTTAATTAAATTTTACACACTTAATATAACTTTTATAATATAATTATAAATAAGAAAAGTGGGGAAATATGAAAAAATTATTAGCAACATTTACAATGTTTATTATATTAATAGTAAATATATTTACTTGAAACTTAAAAAGTACTCAATATAAAAATGAGTTTCAAAATTTGTATACTTATAAAGATTCACTCAATCAATTAACAAATAGCAAATATGATTTAAACTCATACTTGTGAGGAGGATTGTCATTACAATATTTCTTATATAAACATTCTGATATTACAAAAAATGATGAAGCAAATGTATTATGAAATAAGCTTAAGGGTAATCAAAATTTATCACAAGAATATTATTATATGTCTTTAATGTCATCATTAATTACAATATCAATTTATGGTATGACATCATATCAAGAGTTCTTTGCAGAGTCATATACAAAATGAACTTCTACAAATGATGAAGCTAAAAATAAGTCTTGAGAATTAGTTAATTATTATTTTTTAAATATTTATCCTGTGTTAAAAAATACAATAAGTGGTTATATTAATAATGACAAAATGATGAAAGTAATAGACGAAGATTTTGAAAAAGATACAAGTAAAGCTCTTATATATGAAACTAATAAACAAACAAAAGAAATGAAAGCAACTGATCTTAATTATGACACTGATGATCAAGTTGGGTTTTCAAACAACAAAGAAAATACAAGATATCCATACGCATCAAATGCACTTTATTTAGCATATTTATCATCAGTTAATAATGGTAACTTGTCTTTTAATTATGGTAATAGTTATATAACTAGTTCAGAATCTTTAAAATTTTATTATAATTCAATAAATAGCGATGACTTTGCTAAACTGACAGTTTTTATGAATGATACATATACTAAGGCATCAAACGAATCAATAACTAATTATAATAATTTAATTAGTTCAAATGAAAAAAAGTTTCAAGATTTTAGTGATATGAACAGTTATTTTCTAGAACATACTTCAAGTAAAACAACTAAAAAAGGTGCTAATATCTTTTTAGAAGATTCTATTAATGATATGGCTAATTATTATAGTTGAAGTGATTCAAGAAAAGAAAAGTTTAAAAAACAATTTTTAGATCTTATTAATGCAACTTTATCAATTACAAATCTGTATAGTTTAAACGAAACAAATAAAGAAGCATTTACTTATAATATAATATCAATTATATTTTCTCCTGATACAGATATTGTTGATCAATCTGGTAAAAATACTGGTGTAATGGGTTACACAAGTATGGCAGGAAACTTAGAAAGTTCAAACGAAGATGCGCTAGGTGTTTATTTTTCATATATTGTATATAACGGAGAAGCATTTAATCTTGATACAAAAAATGGAATTGATTCTGCAAAACAAGAGTATGTAAATAATTGATGATCTTCTGCTAACATATTTACAACACTTAACCATGAAATGGGTCATGCTGTTGATTCTTTTTTAGGAGAAAACAATAATATATACAAAAGTATGAATTCTGCTTATAACTCTCTAATTAATCAATACCCAATTGCAGAAGGTAGCAAACCTCTATATAAGGGTAAAGTATTTGGATTCGATGGTAATACTTATGAAAATGATTTTGATGGCAATAAAATAATTTTCATTGTACTTGGTGTTGCAGTTGGTATCTCTATTATAATAGGTGTTACAGCAGTATTGATTTCAAAACGCAAAACAAATCTCAAAACTCCAAAGTAATTAAAATAAAAAAAAATTGCATAAGCAATTTTTTTATTTAGTAATTTAATAAATATTTTTTTAATTCTCAATTAGTAACTTCTGTTTTATAGTCATCTCATTCCTTTTGGTTGTAATTAATATATTCATTAAATAAATTCTCTCCTATAAAACTTTTTATAAATGGAGAATTTTTAAAATAGGTCAGTGCTTCATTAAGGTCAACTGGTAAGTTGTCAACTCCTAGTCTTTCTCTTTCTTCTTTTGAAAGTTTAAAAATATTAAGTTTTAATGGTTTATAACTTTTAACTTTATTTATTATACCATCTATACCAGCCATTAATATAGCACTAATAGCTAAGTATGGATTACAACTTGAATCTACAGACCTAACCTCAGCCCTTTTAGCTTTTTTATTTGCAGTAGGTATTCTAATCATTGTTGATCTATTTGCATCACTTCAAGCAATATAACAAGGAGCCTCAAACCCTGGGACAAGTCTTTTAAAAGAATTTATGGTAGGGTTAGTTAATAATGATATTTCTTTTGCATTTTTTAATACTCCATTGATAAAATAAATTGCTAACTCACTAAGTTTATTAGTAGATTTATCATCATAAAATAAGTTATTATTTTTATCATCAGATATTGAACAGTTTACATGCATACCATTACCATTTATACCTTTAATTGGTTTTGGCATAAAGGTTGCATACATATTGTGTTTTTTACCAATACTTTTTACCAATACTTTAAATGTCTGTAATTTATCACAAGTATCAAGTGCATCGGAGAATTCAAAATTTACTTCATGTTGTGAGTTAGATACTTCATGATGTGAAACCTCCATTTTAAAGTTTAATTTTTGTAGTTCGAGCATAATTTCTCTTCTAACATGATATGAATGATCTAATGAAGGTGTATCAAAGTATTGACTGTTATCAGTATGTTCTAATATTGGATTATTATCATCATCCATTTTAAATAAAAAGAACTCAGGTTCAAGACCAACATTAAAGTTATAACCTATTTTTAGCTCTCTCATTTTTTTAATACTATTTTTTAGTATACTTCTTGGATCACATTCAAAATGTTCTTTGTTTGAAGTATAAACATCACACAAAAGTCTTCCAACTTTATAATCATTTGTTGTTTCTAACTCTAATATTAATCAAGTATTTAGATCTGGGTATAGATACATATCAGTATCTTCGATTTTTGCAAATCCTTTAACAGATGAACCATCAAATATCACTTCATTATTTAATGCCTTATCAATATTTGTAACTGGTATTTCTACGCTTTTTAACATTCCAAGCATATCTGTAAATTGTAGTTTAATAAATCTTACATTTTCCTTTTTAATAATTGTTATAATCTCTTCTTTGGTCATTATTATTCTCTCCATTTAAAATTATTATATATAAAATATAGTAGTTTATATTATGAATATAAATTATAAAATACTAATAAAATTTATAAGTATAATTATTTATTTTTTAAATATTAAATAAAAAAATACCTAAAGGTATTTTTATAATTTATCTATTTTTAAGTCTAAATTGTGTTTTCCGCCAAGCATATAGTCGTCAATGTAATTGTAAAGAAGTTTACCTACATATTGATGTACATATCTTGTTGGATGTACTTGATCTATAAAAAAGTATGAATCAATATCATCATCTTCATGTCCATTAACTGGTTTATTTTCTTGTATTAATGATTTACCATTATTCTGCTCTGTTGTTGTATCATATCCATAATTATTAAATGTGTTCAAGTCTTTATCAAATGTACTTTTGTATAAACTGCTATAATCCTTAATTATTGAATTAAAATTATTATACAAGTCATACATAAATACTGATTTGCTATATTTTGATTTAAAACTTTTATATAGTTTTAAACCTTCATTATAAAATAAATTATCTATATCCTTATGAATAGTTTCTGAAACCATTGGCGCAATTTTTGACATGTCAGTAATATTACCATTTTTATCAAGTTCACCACCCTTGATTGTTGGTATGTATCTCATATCAGGGGAGTTCATAAATAGGATGTTAGCACCTGTATTAGTTAGATTAACAAAAACTTTATTAAGATTGTTAGAGAAATCATCTAATACCTTTTTCATTTTAGATTTATCAGTAAAATAATATGATACCGCATCTAAGAAATCATTTCCTCCAATTTCAAAGAATACTAAATCTTTATTTGTTAATTTATGTTGGCTAATTAAAGCTTCTGATTGTGATAATAAATCAGCTTTCATAGGAACACTTCTTATTCCTGATGAACCATATGATAGAGTAATGTCGCTAGAAGCTCTACCACCACCAACAGCATAATTATGACCTTTTTCAGAACTGTCGTCATTCATTAATTTTCCAGCAGGTCTCATTGGACTACCTAATCCTAGATATTGATTAATCCATTCAACAGCTGGTAACCCATTACTAAAAGAAGGATATTTATTGTCAAAATATGCTGATTTAAAACTTCCGCTAAAATCATATGTAAATTTATCTTGGCCATTTTTATTGTCGATTATTGATTGTGCAATATTTTTATAACCACCAGCATCACTTAAACTATCACCTAATACATAAAAATTTTCAATTTTGTCAAGAACAACTTTTGTATCATTATCACCATTAGTATTTCCATCACCATTAGTATTTCCATCACCATTAGTATTTCCATCACCATTATTGTTTGATGGTTGATTAAATCCGTCACATGATACTACTGAGATTGATACATTTGTAATTAAAACCAAATTTGCTAAAATTGTAATTATTTTCTTCATATTTCCACCTTATTTTACTAATGTTATCAAAAATTGTTATTTTTTAAAGTATATTTTCTTACTATAAAAGAGTTTTTTAATTACTAAAAATCAAATTAGAATTATAATTAAATAAAATTAGCCAGTATTATATGTTATAATATATTTGCTATGTTAAGAGTATTTGATATTAAAAAATTATATAATATATCTATATATATTATAGGGGGTTAATTTTGAAAAAAATACTTTTACTAATAAGTTCTTTCATGTCGTTTTTATTTCCTACAATAATTACATCATACGTTTCTTCTTGTCAGTCTTATTTAACTTATTTGCCAGACCTTACTTATAATAATTCTGATGGTGAATTTGAAGTTACTAATTATCTAACTAGTAACGATGTTGTACTATCTGAAAATTTTGTTGATAATAGTTTTGAGTTGCCTTTAAGTATAACTAAAGATGGAAAACTATCAAAAGATTACCTAGATGTTGAAAACTATATTGAAAATAATGAGATGGGTAAATTTATCTATCAAGGTTTTGAAGGTAATCAAATATTATCTAGTATTGAAGTAGATGAAAATGCATTCTCTAATAAATTAATTAATATATTTGCAGAACTAAGACAATTAAAATATAATGTTGATTCTGAAAATTATACCGGGTATACATACATTATTAGTTTAAAAGGATTCAAAAATGACTCTGTGTATACATTGTTTGTGTATAGAGTAGATCTTTCATCATACTATGAAGGTTCTATTAAGGTGTTTAAAACTCAAAACACTAAAGTATATAAAAAAGCTGTTCACATAAGATTACAAAAGCAATAAAACTAATTTTAAAGTTTGTTGATAATGCTATATTTATTCAATATTCATATTAATAATAATATTTATATGAGTTAAAACGAGTTTTGTTAATCAACTTGAAATATTATCTAGATTCAGTTGCGATACATTTTAGTTTATATCTGTTTATCTATCACCAATTTCATTATCATTTAGATTTTAATAACTTTATTTTAATATTATTTAAGGCATTAGTTTTAATATGAGTTTATATGTAAACAACTACAATAATAATAATGTAAATAAGAGTTACAATAATTCACAATATAATAACATTACAAATAATAAATAATAAAAAAAGATAGATTCAGATGACATAAATATGTCATTTTTTTGATAATTATGTCAATTGATAGTATTATTTATTAAGAAAGTTGATAATATTATGATAATTTATAAGGCTAATAAAAAGAATTTTTTAAGTGATGTACTAAGCGGAGAGATATCAAATATATTAAATAAAAAAATTAAATCATTAATGAATAGAACTACGGCAAGTAATGAAATTTACAGTTGAAATAATTCATTGAAAGATATGTATATGGTTTTATCTGATAATCAAATTAGCGATGACATTGGCATTGCGCTTGAATATAATTTACCCAATACTTCTAAAAGAATTGATTTTATAATAACTGGAAGGAATTCTTTTTCAGAAGAGGTTATGCTTATTATTGAACTTAAACAGTGAGAAAAGTGTACAAAAGTAGAAAATCAAGATATGATAGTAAATACTTTCATAAATAAAAGAGAAAGAAACACAACACATCCTTCATATCAAGCTTTTAGTTATGGTCTTTTATTAAAGGATTTTTCAGAGGTTGTTTACACATCTAGTGACCAAATAAAAATAAATACATGTGCTTATTTGCATAATTATGATATTGATAAATACCCAGATATTTTATGAGAAGGTTATTCAAAGTTTATCGAACTTGCTCCATTATTTTTTAAAAAAGATACTATAAAATTAAGAAATTATATAAAAGAATTAATTTTAGTAGGTGATAATTGTAATTTAATTGAAAAAATTGATAATGGTAAAATTAAACCTGGTAAGTCAATACAAAACTTTGTTAAGGAAATAATTGATGGTAACGATGATTTTGCCTTAATTGATGATCAAAAAATTGTTTTTGAAACATTAATCTCTTATATAAGAAAATCTTATAGCGATAATAGAAAAAGAGTAGTGATTATACCCGGTGGTCCTGGAACTGGTAAAACCTTAATTGCTTTGAGATTGTTGTCAAAATGTTTACAATATGGCTATAATTCAATTTTTGTTTCAAAAAATTTAAATTTAAGAAATGTATATACAAAGAAAATATCAGATAATAAAAATATTGATAAATTTGCTACTGCAAGACTGACAAACCTTTTTAAAGGAACAGGTATATTTACATCTCTTAAAAAAAATAATTATGATGCTTGCATTGTTGATGAAGCCCACCGTCTAATTCTTAAATCTCAATACTCTAAAATAACTGATGGTTATAATAACCAAATAAAAGAAATAATTTGCGAGTCATTAGTTTCAGTTTTTTTTGTTGACGAGAGACAAGCGGTAACCACAAAAGATATTGGAAGTATTGAGAATATAAAAAAGTTTGCATTAGAAGAAGGAATAAGTATTAATAATATATATCAACTTGATGAACTTAAAAGCCAATTTAGAACATCAGGTGCTGATGAGTATATTGATTTTATTAATAACATTTTATATGATGATAAAATATCTTTAGATAATAGTTTTCTAAGTAGATATGATTTTAAAGTTTTTGATGACCCTCAAGATATGTTTGATGCAATAGTTAAAAAGAATACTAAAAATAACGCAAGATGTGTCGCTGGTTATTGTTGAGAGTGAAATTCACAAAAAGATAATACAAAATATGATATAGTTATTGATAATTTTAAAAAGCAATGAAATTTTAAAAATGATAATTATTGGATTATAAACCCCGATTCTATTAATCAAGTAGGATGTATTCACACGTGTCAAGGTCTAGAGTTAGAATATTGTGGAGTAATTATTGGTGATGATTTATATTATGATAACATTGTAAAATCAAATTTTTTTGCTAGAGCAAAATCTGATAAATCATTACTGGGTTTAAAAAAAATGTGAAAAGAAGATAAAATTAAGGCTGAAGAAACTGCAGATACCTTAATTAAAAATGCCTATAAAGTACTTTTAACAAGAGGTTTAAAAGGAACATATATTTATTGTACAGATAAAAAACTATCTAATTTTTTTAAATCAAAAATAGTACAATAATATTTGTAAAAAGGAGTAATTATGAGTAATACAAATAAAAATGAAATGAACAATGTTGCTTATAAACTAATGATTATAAGTACAGTATTTTTAGGTTTTTTTATAATACCATTAGCATGAATGATACCAATGACAATTGCCACAAAATCTAGAATAACAGAAAAAAAAGATTCAATATCATTAGGAATCTGCTGTATACTTTTTTGTGGAACATTAGGTTTGGTTGCAGGTATCTTATTGTTAATTGAAAATTCTAATTAGTAATTTAATGTATAAAAAAAACTATTTTAAAAGAAATAATCCTACACTATAAAGATGTGTAGGATTTTTTTTGATTTATGCCTTTTCTTTTGTGCTTTCAAAACAACTAATTAAAATATCTTTAAATCTATTATTTAATAATTTATCATGACCAGCTTGAGTCGGGCCTCCTGGAACGATTATTTGCTTAATCAAATCATCTAAGTTTTTATTTCCTGATAAAGCTTCAGTAGCAGATGCCACAATAGTTTTTAAAATAAATTCATTAGATACCTCTTCCTTATAATTATTATCTAGCGCGAATTCTTTAAATGCTTTAATAAATTCATAAATAAATGCAGGTGCAGATCCAGTTAAAGAAACAAAACTTGAAAACTGAGATTCTTCTAATTTGTAAGTGGTTCCAAATAGATTTAATAGACTAATTGATATGTCTATTAGTTTTTTGTTATTACCATAGTATGCATAACCTGTTGTTGAACAGTTATTTTTAGCATTCATATTTGGCATAATTCTAAGTATATTAATATCTTTAGTAAAATGTTCTTTTATTTTATTAATACTATATGCATTTAACATTGATACAATTATTTTATTTTCTTCATTTTCTAAATTAATATTATTTAATATTAAATCAGCATCACTTGGTTTAAAACCTAAAAAAATAATACTGAAATTATGTTTATTAATTTCGTTTAGGCCTTTAATAAAGTTACAATCATATTTTTCAGCAAGAATTTTAGATTTATTTAAATTTCTATTTAATATATGTATTTGAAATAACTCTCGGTTTATATTCTTTGATAGTGAACATAGTATAGCCTCACCCATATGTCCTGTACCAATTATTAATATTTTATTCATATTAACTCCTTATTTATTTTTTAGATATTCTAAACAAGCTTTATTAGCCATATTAAATAAATTATCTAATGAAGAATTTTTCATACTTAATGCCATAACAGTTCCAAGGTGTGTATCTCCGGCACCAGTAGTATCAGTAAAATTATTATTTTCATAACTTTTATAATAGTTAATTTTACTTTCTTTGTAGTTATAAAATAAACATCCATTTTTTCCTAAGGTAATTATTATATCATTATTATTTATTTCTTTAATTAATTCAATACATTTCTCCAAATCATCTGTATTACAATAATCAATTGCTTCTTTTCTATTCATATGAATAATAGGTTTAATAAGTTTAAATCTTTCTAAATAGTTTTTAGTTATTTTATTAAAAATTGGTGTCGCATTAAAAAATATTTGTTTTTTATTATTTGCTTCTAAAAAATCTATTAAGTATTTCGAATCATCAGATAATAATTTATAACCATCAAAATATATATAACTATATTCTTCTGAAATTATTGTATTAAATCAACTTTGCTTAATTGTATTTTCGATACCAGATTTAGTTACAAATGTTCTTTCACCATTTGGTTCCACTAATGTTATACAAAATCCATTATCACCATCACTTACATTTATGATGGATTTTAAACCGAGTTTATTAATTTCTTTGTTAATTTTCTCAGCATACTCGCCAACTCCAACTGGAGTAAATAGATCAAACTCAACACTATTGTTTTTTAATGTTAACGCAACATTAAAAGCGCACCCTCCGATGTAATTATTATAATTATCAGTTCTAACCTGACCACCACTACTTGGTATATAATCTACCTTAAAATTCATCTCATACAATATTGATCCAATTAATAATGCCTTCATTTATTTTTTTCCTATTAAATCTAATTATAATGTATTATTTAGATATAAAGGAATAATATATATATAAAATTAATAATATATATAAAAGAAGGAATTATGAAAAAATTAGCTATATTACTGACAAGTATTAATGTATTTACTATACCACCTTTATTGGTAACTTCTTGTTCTTCTTACAAAATTAAAAATTTATCAGAAGTGAATCAAAAAGATTTAGGAGATATAGTAGGAACTGGCACAGTTCCAACACTAAAGGAGTTAATATATTTTATAAATAAGTTTAATACTAATTTATATTTATTTGATACTGATGTTGATTTAATAAACAATGAAAAGGAAAGTTTATTAGTAACAGCTACTTTAGTAGCTAAAGAGAATAGTAGGTTTAATGGTACATTAGTAGTTAATTATAATTATAAAAAAAGAATAACCAATATTAACTTAAAAATAATAGAAAAAATATTTGAGGGAGTTGATATTGGAAAATTCTTAAGACCTAACATGTTTAATTTAAACTACCTTATGGGTAAGAATATTAATTATGGAAATAATTTATTAGACTTATTAACTTTTATGAATGCTGTTAATGATAAATTAGAAACTTTTGGAATTCAAATGAGCCCTAATGGTTTAGCGAGTGTTTGTGATATCAAATATACTATTGTAAATGATCAAAGTGCTAAACTTAATTTAAATGTAATATCTGGAAAAGAAAATAGCATTGATGGATATTGAATCGAAGGTAGTGCATTAATAAATATAAAAAAACAAAAAGAATCAAATAAGTTGATTAAAAAAATATCATCGTTATCAAGTTATGCAGGTAATATTGATAAGGATTTATTTCTTAAAGAGTTTGTTAAAACTAATAAAGATATAGATATAAATCAAATTACTATAAAAAGTTTTGATAATACGGCTAAAACATGTGTTGTTAATTTTGCATTAAATGCAGATTATGATAATGATGATATTAATTGTACTTGATAGATATTAGATTATTAAATTAATTTCAATTCTTTTATACTAATAATATGCTAAAATACCCTTATTAAGAAGAAAGATGGTATTTATGATTCCTGATAAAAATTGTAGAATTGGTTGTATATTAAATATAGTATTTTCATCACTTGCTATTATTTTTAATTTATTCCTTTTAGTATTTAATATAATGAATTTAAACTCATCGATTCCGACTGTCAAGACAAAAGAAGTAGAATGAGTTTATAAAATTGTTATTATTTTTACTATTGTATATAATGTTTTAACAGTATTGTTTTTAATACCAACAATTATCTTAACTACTTTCGTTTTGAATGGTAAATTAAAATCACATTTAATCCCTGCTATTTTTGGTATCATTTTTGGATATGCTGTAGGTGGAATAGTTATGTTATGTGGAAAATATAATTTTAAAACAGAAAAAATTGATGATAATTCAGATGAAACTAGTAATATTAGTTTAAGTAATAATTAAAATTTAAAGAATATTTTTTAAAATCTTTATGGATTAAAATATTCTTTTTTTATAGTTATAAAAGTGTTGTTAAAATAATTAAAGTTTATATAATATTTTATATAAGAGGTTTATATGACAAGAGAAAATTTAGAAAAACTAATTGATAGAGAATATAAGAATGATGTAAACTTCATAAATTGTATGATTAAACTTAAGAAACTTGCCAAATATAAAGCAAAATTTGGTTATACATCATTAGGATTATTTATTTCAACAATTGTATTATCAATTTTAAGTTTCCTTTCAGGTTTCTTATTTGGTGAAACAGCATTTAAAATGGTTATTTTCATAACTTTTGCTATGGGTGTTTCAACAATAGTAATGTTTTTACTATTTATAAATATCTGTTCATCAAAAAGGGGCATTTTTAAATATTATGAAAAAGTAGCCAAATATTATTTATCAGAAGATAAGTTGTCACGAATATATGTTGAACTATTCGAAGATTCATATTTAGCCACTACTGTTACTGATATAGAATTTAAGGTTAATAATCATATAATTGAATATTATAAAAACCTAGAAAATTTTTATGAAACTAGATTTAATAAGAAAATGAATTCCGTAAATAATCTTGTTTTTAAATTCAAAGGAAAAAGAGCATTATTTTTTACAAATAATCCATATTTAACAATTATAAGTAACGGCAAAAGTTCCACTACTTATTACACAACAATAGGGGAGTTTTATTTAAAAAATGAAAAATTTGACTCAGCATATAATAATATTAAAATAATTCCTGGAACTAAGCACGATATTAATTACCAAACAGAGTCTATTACATTTAATGATAAGTATGATATTAATATTAAAGATAATGATATAAGAGCACCAATGTTTTTAACACCAAAATTAATTGATAGATTAACAAAAATTAAAATAAGTAAGTATTTTAAAGAATTTGGCATTAAAAAAAATTTTTATGTATTTCATGAATCTACAAGTTCATATATTATGGACTCACCATTAGGAGTGATTGACTTTTCAAGTATAAAAAGTTATCAAGACTTTAAAGATAAAGCGGTAATAAAAATAACAAGAGATTTTTATTTATTAAGTAGATCTATTCAATATGTAGATTGTGTTTATTAAATTATTTTTGTAAAATAATTATATAATATTATTGAAAAGAGGATTGAATTAATATGAAAAAATTAAATGGATTATGTAAATCTGGGGCTATCGTAACTATTGTATTAAGTAGTATTGGGGCACTTGTATCAATATCAAATTTAATTAGCTTAATCGCATTAAATGGGAGATTAGAAAGTCTAAAAAATAATAATACCTACTATTATGATCAAGATGAATATAATGCTGTAGTTTTTTCGTTAAAATTTCTAAGTGTAGTATTACCAATCGCATTAGTTTTATGTGTATTAAATATTATTTTATGCTCAATATTATTATCAGGAAGACTAAAAATAAGAATACTTGCTGGAGTATTAGGTTTATTTACTTCTTGTTTAGTAGGGGGTATCCTAATATTGTGTGGAAAAGAAGCTGATAAAATTGATGATAGTGTTACTCCAATAACTGATGGAGCATTTGTCACTGATTCTAAAATTGATAGTGAAACACCAAATCTAGATTTTTAATAAATTTGTATTTATTTCTTAAAAACTTTTGGTAGTGTGAATCTTTATATAAAAAAACCTTTTATTACTTTAAAGTAATAAAAGGTTTTTGTTTTTTAGTATAAGTTATAAAATTCTTTATTTTCATTATTGTATGATTTAATATCAACCACTACCCAGTGTGGATTGTTAACATCGTTACTTATATTTTGTCATACTAAGTTATATTTATGGTTAACAGTCTTATAATTTTCACCTTTACCATCATATTTTATTAAATCATCATCAGTTAGGTTGTATTGTTTCTTACCAAGAACTTCTCCTGAAGTTTTTGTAGTATCTACTTTACTTTTTAAGTCATCATTACTTAAATAACTTTCTTGATATTTTAATATTGTCTGATAAGGATTAAAATTCTCTGGTACATCAACTTTTTTAGTTTGTTGATCTGCATTTGAGTCAGCATCACCAACTCCATTATATTCAAGTGTGAATTCCATTTTTGCATTTAATTCTGATGGATCTGTTGATGTGACTTTTACATTTGATGTTTTTCAATATTTTTCATCATAAATATATTGAAGTGCGTTTTCATGAACTTCTTTCATTGCACCATTAACAGCATCTTTTAACACAGAAAATAAATTATCTAGTTCTTTAACACCGTCAATGCTTTGGTTTGTTATTAAATTGTAAGCATTATACATATAAGAATCTTCAGTATATTTTTTATTTGTTGAGTCATAACCAAGAGACTTAATTAACTTCAATTTTTGAGTTCTTGATAAATCAGCAAGACCAATATCTTTATATTGATTTTTTAAAGTAGATAATAATTCTTTTGTATCATTATTTGCTAATTTATTATATACATTGCTTATTAAACTTAATAAATTAACTCCACCATCTCCATTTTTGCCAATAACATTTTTTCAAGCGTCTAATCCCATACCATTAATTGAAAAACTAAAGAAACTTAATCCATCAATAATAATTTTGTATGAATTATAAAAAGTATTATTTTTATCTAAGAAAACTTTATTAGTAAATTCTAGTTTTTCCTCATCGGTGTTTAATTTATTTTGAACAACTTGTAGTTGTTTTAAAAAACTAGATACATTTTGTAAATTATCTAATTGATCTTTGTTTGTATCATCATCATTATTGTTATAAATACTTGTAATAGAAATTTTATTAGTGTCGGGACTAAGCAAATCTAAAGCATCATTTAAGGGTTTTCTTACATTGATTAATTTATCAAAAATATTTTGATCAAAACCTTTACTAATCAAATAGTCTTTCATATCGCTATTTTTTTGTATGCCATTAATTACATCCATGGCATTATAGATCAATCCATAAGCAACATATTGCATAATCAATTCGGTTTGATTTGCTTTTTTAGTTAAAATTGGTGTCATAAAGTTTATAAAATTTAATAATGACTCAGAACCAAAGTCAGATTCAGTTATACTACTTTTTAAACTTGAAATATTATTAATATACCCATTTATGTTTTGCTCACCAGCTGTATTGGATAATAATGATCCAATTTTATTAAACTTCATACCATTTACTTCTGAAGAATATTTATCTTCACTATCTTTTGTATTTCTTGATTTATAGTTTAAGTCTTCTGGAAGTTTACTTATAACTTTATTATTTTTGATTTTATTTGCATTGTAAGCGCCTTTACCATTAGAAACTATTGAATTATAGTATAAATAACCAGAACCGTTTGTTCCACCCTTAGAATCGCTTGAAGCACTTTTTGGACTTGAAGTACCGTTTGTGTCACCAGGGAATGCTCCATCATAACCTTTATCTAATAAGTAATTTGTTAATGCACCAGTATCTTGAATTCCTCAGGCTAGATTTCTTCTATTCTCATCTGATGATAATTTATAATTTTTATTAAAACCAGCTAATATTCCAAGTTCATTATCACTTGATTTATTAAAACCTGTTCCACCAGTTGTGTTAAATGAATCTTCAAAATTACCTTTTTGTGCAATGTTTGTATAAAAATTATCATCATACATACCCATTACATAACTTGCGAAAACTCCTGAATAGTTATCATTATTAATTTTTTCAAGTGATGGTGCTAATAAAGATTTGTATTTATTTAAAGATGTAGAAAAGTTTATATCATTGTCATTATATTTATACGTAACTGGCATTTTTAATGCAGTAGGGGTTGGTGTTAAATACATTGATAGTATTTCATTAAGGTTATAGTTTAAATTTTCATGCTTACTAGCAATTATTAGTTTAGACATCATCTCAGCACCAGACTTCATCTGATTTTGTAAATCTGTTAGATCTTTAATTGGTTCATCTTGACCATTATTTTTATTTCCACAACTTACAACTGTAGTTACTGGTGTACTTAAAAATGTTAAAGATACTAAAATTTTAATTAATTTTTTCATTTATTTTTCCTCCTATTTTTTTATTATTTGTATAATAAAAAAATTATGGAGTGACACTTCATTTATTATAAGTATTTAATCTAATTAGATTAAATGCAACTTTATTTTTAAATAATATTTTATATGTCTTAAATAAAGTTTTATAAATTACTGTTATTGTTTTTTTACATATATTTTCTGTTGAAAATAAAAATAATGTTAGTAATAATATAAGTTTTTTTCATATTATATTCAATATAAATAAATTTATTAAATAAATTTTATGTAGCCAAGTAACAATTATTTTATAAGAATTTATATAAAGGGCAAAAAAATTAAATATTAAAAAAATAACTGATAGTGCAAAATTATTTAGAATAAAGTTATTTTTTATTGATTTAAAATATAATTTATTATTTTTAATATAATTTTTTAATTCAGTTACTTTAAATTGATTAGATAAATTGATTATATTTTTAATTTTTATACCAATGATTAATGAAATTGTAAAAACAATTATTGTAAATATTAATAAATTTATTATTAATAAATTAATTTTTCTTTCTTTAAAATTAATTTTTCTAATTGCTATAACAAAAGATGATATTAATATTATTAAATCTAAATACGTAGTTAATTTACTTAAATAGATATTATCTAATAAGAAGATTAAAAGGTTGAATACAATAAAAATTAAAAAACCTGGAATAATGATTTCTTTTGCAGTGATTAATTGTTTTAAAGATAAATCATTTTTCTTCATATATTTATTATACACATAATATATATTATGTAAAAGTACCAGTTAATCCAAAAAAAGTAATTTAAATGAATTTTGAATGAATTTTAATGTATAATAAAAGTAACGAAAAGGTGTATCAATGGAATTAGCAATTGAAATAATAGGTTGATTTGGTTTTACAACTAGTTTTACTATGTTGTTACCACAAGTAGTAAAAGTAATTAAAACTAGAAACACAAAGTCTTTATCATTAATTATGTTTTTATTAACATTTTTGAACGCATTATTATGATTTGTATATGGTTTATTAACTAATAGTATGCAACTATACATAGCAAACTCGTGTGCTATGCTTGCCAGTTTAATAATAATTATTTACATTATTTTAAACATATTAAAGGCAAAGAATAGAAAAGGTAAAGAACAAGAAAAATTAGACTCAAAAAAAAGTAAGTAAGATATATTACAACTATTTTATTTTTAATATACAATAAGTGTTAATATCTAATTAGGTTATATAATTTATATAAAGATTATTGATTTAGTAAATTACTCTATTTTAATAACTTACTTGTATTTTATTTAACCCGATTAGGAGGATTAAATGGAAGGTTTTATTTTTGAGTGCCCTGAGTGTGGTCACCATATAACTGAACAAGATTTTAAGAATAAAGAACAAATATTATCTAAATTAAAGACTATATTTGACCAACATAAAGATTCATATATAAAGATATTAAAAAAAGAACTAACATCAGATTTTGAAAAAAGTTTTAATGAAAAATTAGAAAAACAATTAGCATTAAAAGAAAATGAATTTAATAAATTAAAGCAAGAAGAACTTGATAAATTAAAAGATGTTATAAATAAACAAATATTACAATTGAATAAAAATGAATCAGAGCTTACAAGATTATTATCAGAAAAAGAAACTGAGATAAGCAAAATTAAACAAAAAGAAATTGATGCATTAAAAGAAGCGATAATAAATTTAAATATCACTGTTGAAAAAAACAAAATTGAATCAGAAAAACTTTTGGCTGAAAAAGAAAATCAATTTAATATTTCAAAACAAATAGAAATTAAACAATTAAATGATCTTATTAATAAACAAAACATAGAAATAAGTAATAATAAAGCTAATTTAGAATCAATAATAGCTCAAAAAGAAAATGAAATATATCAAGAAAAACAAAAAGAAATTGATGCATTAAGAGAATCAATAGCTAAATTAAATAATGTAATAGAAAGTAATAAGTTAGAATTAAATAAGGTTATTGCCGAAAAAGAAAATGAGTTTAATAAAGCTAAACAATTAGAGTTAGATAAACTAAATGAACTTATTAATAAACAAAACATAGAAATAAGTAATAATAAAGCTAATTTAGAAAATTTATTATCAGAAAAAGAGAAACAATTATTAGTAAAAAATGAACAAGTTATAGTTGAATATGAAGATAAAATAAAAACATACTTAAACCAAATTAAAGATTTGGAAGTTGCAAATGCAACTAATAAGGTAATTCAAAATAAAACAAAAGGTGAAAATTTTGAACATGATGTATATGGGGAGTTATTAAAAGTATTCGAGGATGATAGAGTAACTAAAATTACCTCACAAGACAAAAAAGCTGATTACCTACAAGAAGTCTTTTTAGATACTAAAGTTATTGGAAAAATAGTTTATGAAGTTAAAAATGCTGAATGAAGTAATGCTTGAGAAAAAAAACTAATAGAAGATATGGCTAAACAAGGTTCTAAATATGGAATCATTGTAGCAACTTCATTTAATAAAAAGTATCCTGGAATACCTTTTAAAAAATCAGATATTAATCAAAATATTTATTTATGTGATGCTGATAGTTTCATTTTTATTGGACAAATAATAAGATCAATCATTAAGATCGAAAATAAATTTGAAAATCAAAGATCAATAACAAACTATGATGAAAAAATTAAAGAATATAACCAATGAAAAGAAGTACAACTACCAAAACTATTAAAAATATTTGAAGATAGTTTTGAAAGAATAAAAGAAAATGAATCAAGTATAATTAAAAGAGTTGATGATATTAGGATAGCTAGAGAAAAAATGCAAAATAATGCATTACATAACATTAGAGAATATATTGATAATTTGATATTCTAAAACAGTTAAAGGAATTATGATGATAAAATGAAATATGATAGTAAGTTTATAAGACATAAAACTAATAGTTCCTTAAGGCAAATAAAAAATTATATTGAGAAAAACTTATTAAGTAAAGAAATAATTAATAATAAATTGGAAATGGATGACTTAGAATTATCTGAATTATATAAAATTAAATTTTTAAAACAAATGGGTTTTACATTAGAAGAACTAAAGATTATTAAAGATAATTTAGATGATAATACTTTAAATTCTTTGTTCATTATATTTGTTGATAAAGAAAAAAAACTATTAACTAACTTAGAAAATAATCTACATAATTATTTATTAAATAATTATGTAGAAGTAAATAGAGACACTTTTGGATATTTTAGTTCAGAAACTTTGTTCAAAGGTATAATGTATGAATTATATGATTTAAGAAAACAATGATATGAGAATGAAGAAACTAAACATTTTATCAAGAAATTAAGAAAAAACTTATATATTTCATTATCATTATTTATTAAAGAAAATTCTTTTGATTCTTTATATGATAATTTCAAAATATTAAATAATTTTTTAAAATCATCATTAGAAAATTATAGTATTATATATTTCATATGTTTAATCAAATGGTGAACGATAGAACCAAGATATATTAAACAAATTAAAAATAAGCTTGGTTTTAACTATGGCCCAGAATTGTTCTTAAAATCAATAGAATTTATATGTAAAACTAATTAGTATTATCATTATGATAATACTTTTTTTATATTGTATTTACATCTGGATAATATTTAAATAAAGAAGTAAGGAGGAACTAATATGAAAATAAAAATTTTTGCACCTTGTGATGGTAGCGCTACTTCACTGCAAGACCTTAAGGATGGTGTATTTTCAGAAAAGTTACTTGGAGATGGAATTGTATTTTATCCAAAAAGTAGTGATTTCTTTTCTGTTATGCAAGAAGGAACCTTATTACAAATTTTTGAAACAAAACATGCTTATTTCTTTAAAGATAAAGAATTTGAAAATAGTATATTAATGCATATTGGATTAGATACTGTTAAGTTAAAGGGTAAACCCTTTAGCATAGTTGCTAAGGAAAAAGAAGAAATAAATAAAAATAGTTTAATAGTTAAGGTTGATATTGATTATATTAAAAATGAGAATATCAGTATTGCTACACCGATTACAGTTAGTGGTGATTATGAATATAGTATAGAAAACATTACTATTGGTGATGTAAAAAAGGGAGAATGCTTATTTGAAATAAATTATGAAATTAAAGATATTGTAAAAGATAAAGAAAGTAATATAGCTGAATTTAAATCAAAGTATTTATTAGCTGCAGAACAGTTTATAAAAGATATTGGAGGTCAAGGTAATTATAAAGATGCTTATAATTGTATGACAAGACTTAGATTATCAATTATAGATAAAGAATTAGTTAATATTAAATCAATTGAAAAAAATAAATTAGTAAAAGGTGTTGTTTGAAATGGATTTGAACTACAAATCATTATTGGTGGTGAATGTTACAAAGTAAAAGATGAAATATTAAATTTAAGAGCAAAACAAAGTGGCACACCAGAAATTAATAGTGAAAAATTAAGACCTTCTTTGTCAAAAATATTTCTAGGTATTATAACAGGAATAATGGCACCAAACGTACCTATAATCCTAGCATCTGGGATATTATCTGCTGTATATGCATTGTTTGCTTCTTTAGGACTAGTAGAAGACTCTGCAAATATGAATATGTTATCAGCAATTATGAAAATCATGAGTAAAACTGGTATTTTGTTAGTAGGTATATTCTTTTGTATGAATACAGTTAAATATTTTGGAGGAAATATCTTATTAGGAGCTTTACTAGGATTATTGCTTGTATCAAGATTTTATTATCAAACGGGTGTTTCTGATCCAGAGTTATATAAATTTGGTACATATATACAAGATAGTACTTATAAAGTTTCTGGTTGGTATATGTTTAATATTGGAGATTATCCTATCATAATACGATCTTATGAAGGTTCAATACTACCGTTTATATTTGTAGGATTCATTTCAGTTTATATAGATAAATGAATAAAAACTTGAATGCCTTCAACAGTTGATGTAGTTTTTAGATATCCTTTGGTTATTATATTAACAATAACTCCAACTTTATTTCTATTAGGTCCAATGTTATCATTGGTTGAAATTGGTATGGCAAAGTTAATTGGATTTATTGAAAATTGACCTTTAGGTATTGGCGTAGGAATATTTGCATTCATAATACAACCATTAGTATTTTGTGGAATACATGTTGCAGTATATGTTACTTTACAAGCGCCTTTAATTGCACAAACTGGTTCAAGCTTGATTCTACCAGGAGGTCAAGCAGCTGTTTGAGGACAAATAGGGGCTGCAATTGGTGTATTGATAATGACAAAAAATAAAAACCTTAAAACTATAATTATTGGAACGTTACCAAGTGCAGCATTTGGAATAACAGAAACCATTTTATATGGAGTTAACATTCCTAAGGGCAGACCATTTATTATTGGTTGTGCAGCAGGGGCTGTTGGTGGCGTTGTAATGGGAACACTTGGAGTAAGGTTACAGAGATTAGTTGGAGATGGTATTTTATATCCAATGGGTCTAAATGGAATTGATCAATTATGATTTTTGATTGGTTCATTAGTTAGTTTAATAGCTGGAATATTATTAACAATATTTCTTTATAAAGAAAGACTCAATGAATATAAGTATTCAAAAAAAATATCTTCTAAGTTAAGAAGTTTCTTAATTAAATATTTTCCACAAGTAAAAGTAGATAATAAAGAAAAATTAGAAACTTTAAATAAAGAGTTTTTAAATAGTAAAAAAGAATTTTTAGACTATGAAAAATACTTACAAAAACTAACAAATATTGAGAGTAAGATATTAAAAGTTGAACAAAAAGAAGAGAATGCAAAGAAAAAATTATATAAGAAAATTAAACAATTAGAGAATAAAACGAATGAGTTTGCAAAAACTAAAAAAGATCAGTATGTAAATATCTATAATAATTATTCTTTAGATAGTGAAAAACTAAAACTTAGTTTATTAAAAACTGATTTGGTTAATGAAAATAGTTATGTAATAAATTCTTATAATACTAAAACTAAAAGTCTAGAAAAATCTGTCGATAATTTTTTAACAAACCTTGAAAAAGATTATAGAACTAAATATATAAATAATTTTAAAGGTGGATACTGAAATGCTATTCACACAGTTGACATTTCATATGGATATGAAGATATTAAAGTATTTGGTCTTAATAAAAAAGAAAAAAAAGATTTAACTAGTTTAATGATAAAAGGAGATAAATAATGAAAAAATATAAATTCCCAAATAACTTTATGTTAGGTGGAGCAGCAGCGGCTAGTCAATATGAAGGTGCATATTTGCAAGATGGAAAATCAATGTGTATTGCGGATTATAAACCTTATAACCCAAAACTTAATCGTAAAGACTCAAATGTAAATTGATTAGAGATGACTAAACAACAATATGAAGAAGCTAAAAATAGTAGTGGTAAAATATTTCCTTTTAGATGAGGCATAGATTTCTATAATAGATATGAGGAAGATTTAGAGTATTTTAAATCAGTTGGTTTAAATACATTTAGAACTTCAATAGCATGAAGTAGAATAATTCCTAAAAGTGATGGTGTTGTTAAT
The DNA here is from genome assembly GCF_002237575.1 of Spiroplasma corruscae. Taxonomy (NCBI): domain Bacteria; kingdom Bacillati; phylum Mycoplasmatota; class Mollicutes; order Entomoplasmatales; family Spiroplasmataceae; genus Spiroplasma; species Spiroplasma corruscae. Next base: position 817,620 of record NZ_CP022535.1, on the reverse strand, counting down.
TATGTAGCAATTGAGCATTATAAAAAAATATTTAATTGCGCTAAAAAAAATAACATTAGATTAGTAATAACGCTATGTCATTATGATTATCCAATTTGATTGCTAGAAGAATTTAATGGATTTTTAAATAAAAAATCAATTGAAAAGTTCGTACATTATGCAGAAGTTGTTTTAAGAGAGTTTGATGAATTTACAGATTATTGAATAGGTTTTAATGAAATAAACTTAACAACACATGCTGGTTTTACTGGGGCTGGTTTTTTAATGGATGAAAAAGATCCAAAAAGATTAGAAAAACTTTATACAGCAGTTCATAACCAATTTATAGCACAAGCATTGACAGTTAAGCTTGCTAAGGAAATTAACCCTAATAATAAACTAGGTTCAATGAATGCGGCTTCTCAAACTTATCCAAGTACATCAAATCCAGTAGATTCACTTGCTAACTTAAAGTTCACGCAAATACATAATTGATACTTCTATGATGTAATAGCTAATGGAGAATATCCAAATTATATCCTTAATTACTTTAGAGATATGAATATAGACTTAGATATTACAAATGAGGACAAAGAAATCTTAAAAAAATATACTGTCGATTATCTAACTTTTTCATATTATGCTTCTTCTGTAAATGCTTTTGATAAGGAATCAAAAATGAATTATGGAGTAAAACACGGTTTAAAAAATAAGTATTTAAAAGAGACTGCTTGGGGATGGCAAATTGATCCTGTTGGTTTAAGAATTGTAATGAATGATTTATTTTTCAAATATAAAAAACCTCTTATGATTGTTGAAAATGGGATTGGTGTTGATGAGAAATGAGACCTTGACAATAATATATTAAACGATGACTATAGAATAAGTTATTTAAAAGAACATCTCAAAAATATGTTATTAGCAATTCACGTTGATGGTGTCGATTGCATTGGTTATACAACTTGAACTGCTATTGATTTAGTAAGTATGTCATCTAAAGAGATGTCAAAAAGATATGGACTAATATATGTTGATATTGACGACTTTGGAAAAGGTAGTGGTGATAGAAGAATTAAAGAATCTGGCAAATGATTTAATGAAGTTTCATTAAGTAATGGAAAAAAACTATGAGAATAGTTTTTTTTAACAAAAATCAGATATCAACATATTAGTTATTTTTAATAATATTGTGTAAAATAATAGAGAAATGAGGTATTTATGTTAACAACAATCTCAAGTGCATTGATTGATGTACTTAAGTCTTGAGGTATGTGATCTGCCATTATTGCAACCATTGCAGTAATTATATTGGGTTACATACTTGCTAACAAAAAAGTATTTAAACAAGAATGAGAAAAAGTAATGATAAAAATTGTAATGGTAGTTGGTTTACCGGCTTTGGCATTAAAAGGATTCTTATCAGATGCAGATTTAGAAAAAGTTAAAACAGAACTTGTTGTTTTATTGGTTGGGTTTGCTTTTTATACAATTATGATTTTTACTTCAAAGCTTTATTTTTTAAAGTATGAAAAAGATGTTCAAGATACTTTAGCAATGTGCATTGCACTAGCGTCAACAACATTTTTTGGAATACCAATTGTGCAAGCGATTTATGAAAATAGTACAAATACAGCAAATATATTTAATATACCTTATAGAGTATTTTTATACTCACTTGCATTTATTATTATGAGCAAAAAACCACTTACAAAAACAGTTAAAAAAGATAAGAATGAGTTAACAGTAGAAGAAAAAATAGAGTCTAGAAATATTAGGAAAAAAACTCTTAAAAATATTTTTGTAAACCCAATATTAATAGCAACAATAATAGGATTTATAATTTGAATAACTCAACTCATACCGGGTATTAATGTAGTTAATTACGGAAGTAAATATTTTTCACCATTAAGAATTGATTTATTATTTCCACCAGTAAATAAAATATTAACTACATTGCAAGCAATTTGTACTCCGCTTGCTTGACTAGCTATTGGTATGACAATGAATAAAGGAAATTTAAGAGAAGCGTTTAAGGATAAGACTTTATGATATGCATCATTTTTGAAAGTAATAGTCGCACCAGTAATTATTATGTTATTAATAGTTGGTGTTGCAAGTATTGGACACTATACAGGAAGCTTTAAATTTAATATTGTAAGTTTAACTGCTATGGTTATTATGACAGCAGCTCCACCAGCAAATGTTGTTGTCGCTTATTCAATTTCATATGATAAAGCCCCTAATATTGCAAGTAATCTAACTACTTTATCAACCTTATTATCAATTGTTACATTACCACTATGAATTATTGTTATTACAGCAGTTGGTGCATTACCAATGTTTACTAATGGAGGATAATATGAAAATAATATGTTATGGAGTTAGAAATGTTGAAGTAGAAATATTTAATAAAGTTAATGAGTCATTTAATTATGAGTTAACTTTAGTTAAAGATTTATTAAATTATGATAATGTTAGTTTAGCAAAAGAACATAATGCAATATTATTAAGAGCAAATTGTGTTACAGACCAAAGGAATTTAGATGTTCTAAAAAGTTATAATATAGAGTATTTATTAACAAGAACTGTTGGAACTAATCATATCGATGTTGAATATGCAAAAAAATTAGGTTTTAAAATGGGTTATGTTCCTTTTTATTCTCCAAATGCAGTAAGTGAATTAGCTTTTGCAACTGGTTTAGCATTGTTTAGGAATATATTATATATGTTCGATAAGATGAATCAAAAAGATTTTAGAGTTGATGATAAAATGTTTTCTAAAGAAGTTAGAAATTCAACTATTGGTATTATTGGTACAGGAAGAATTGGAGTAGAGTGTGCTAAAGCGTGAAAAGGTATGGGTGCCAGAGTTTTTGGTTATGATATATATCCAAGAAATGATTTAAACGATCTATTAGATTATAAATCTTTAGATAAAATATTTGAAGAATGTGATGTTATTTCAATTCATTGTCCATATATAAAAGGGCAAAACGATAAGTTTATTAACAAAAACTTATTTAAAAAAATAAAAAAACAAACAATTATTGTTAATGCTGCAAGAGGCGAATTAATTAATTATGAAGATCTTTTAGAATATTTAGAAAATAATAAAATAAAACAGGTTGCACTTGATACTCTTGAAAATGAAGCGCAGATTTTCTTTAAATTACACGAAAGGGATCTTCCGATCGATATATACCAAAAGTTATATAATCTTAAACCAAGAGTACTTTTTACGCCTCACCTTGGTAGTTACACTGATGAAGCGGTTAAAAATATGGTAGAAATATCTTTTGAAAATTTAAAAGAATATATTGATACAAATGATTGCAAATATAAAATTTAATATTATATTCAATATTAATATCGACAACAATAAAAAAATTATTATAAATACTTATATATTATTTATATAAAAGTATTTTTTATTTATAAAATACTTTTATATTTTATAAAATGTTTTATAATTTGATTTAGTTTAACTAACTATTGTTTAAAGTTACTTATGAGTTTATTAAGGTTGATATATTAGTTTATTAGGAATATAATAGACTTGTATCAATCTAAACAAAGGGGAATAAAATGAAAAAACTTTTAACTATATTAAGCGCAGTAGTTTTAACTACACCAACATTATCTTTGATAGTGTCATGTGGTAATTCATCAAAACTACTAGGGACTGATCTATCAGATGTTAATGATTATGATTGGTCAAGTGAAGAACCTTATTTTAAAGGTTATCAAAATTCAACTTCTCAGAGTATACCAACTAGTGTAGAAAAAGAATTAAACTTAGATAAACAAAACTCAAGGAGCTATATTGATTATAGTAACTTTAGTACAGGATTTAAAACTGAGAAAGATGTATTAAAACAAACTACTACAGGAGTTCCATTGAACTCACATTTTTTACCAAATGGTAACTATAAAAAAGATATGGAGCTTGTTGAAAAAAAAGATTACTTTAAAGAAACAAATAGTATTTTAGACTGAGACATTAATTCTGATAAAGATGCAAAATATAATGTATCTAGAATTCCATTACAAAAAACAACAAAAACAGCTGAAAAATGAGTTAGTTCTCAAGATCCTGATTTATTAGAAATGAATATGTCAACAATTATCCCAAGTACTTCTATGGGAAATCAAATTGTTGGATACAATAAATCATTTGAACGATCAATTAATAATTATCAATATAATGATGTAACAGTTTCTTGAGGTGGAGCAATTGACGAAGGGATAATACTTCCACCAGCTGCTAATGAAGTCCAAAAAGCTCATCTAAATGGAACTAAAATATTAGGTAATATTTTTTTAGATGGTTATCATGGTTTAAAAGTAGAAACATTAAGAGATTTTCTTAAAAAAGATAGTAATGGAAATTATTTATTAGTTAATAAATTAGTAAATATGGCTAAGGATTATCAATTTGATGGCTGATTTTGAAATAATGAACCTAACGGTTCATTACCTGAAGGAACAATTTTAAGTTACAAAACTGTTATTGAAATTATGCAACAATGAAATAATGTTGTAAAAAATTCAAATGATCCTTACATAAGAAACTTATTATTATATACATATAAAAATAATGGAACTTTACTTTGAAATGATAAAACTAATGAACCTACTAATGATGAATCAGCAGCTCTATATGAAAACTCTGATTATTATTTAACTGACTTTGGTCAATTTGCTCCTCATTCAGAAGAATATATGGAAAAAACTAAAGGTAAAAAAGATCCACTAAAAGTTTTTAATATGTATAATGCGGGTGGATGAGTTAATAACAAAATTTATTATGATGAAGATAACTTAGGTAGATATGATACTAAGTTATTGGCATACACTCCAACCAATGATGAACCTATAGTTAGTGGTACTGGTAATGATGGGCAAGATGTTTATACAATGGAATATAGTGATGATACAACAAAAGATAAACACAAAAATAATATATCAATTTTTGCATCTCATGTTTCAGCAGATATAGCAAGTCAATTATCAGATAAATTAGAGGGAGTAAGCGAAGAATATAAAGATATTTATAAATTAGTTGCTTCTAATTATTATGATGATATGATGTATACCGGTCATAATAGATCAATAACAGAAGAAGACAAAGGTGTTATCACTTATACAAGTGATAAAAGTGTTGTAAAAGATTATAGCTATGGTGTTGGGAATATTATCCAAGAAAACACAGTATTAAATGATTTTAATGACGTATTCTTTACAAATTTTTCAACAGGAAATGGTAAAATGTTTAACTCATTAGATGAAAATGGAAAAGTTAAATCTATTGATAATTATCCATGATCAAATTCAAACATTGGAGATGTTCAACCAACATATAAATGAAAAATTGATAAAGTTGGAACTTCATCAACTGAACAATTAACATCTGATAAAGTTTCTGGTTATTATGATTATTACAATCCATATTTAAAAGGAAACTCAATTAGTTTAGGGAATGGTTTTAATAATAAGGGTGAAATTCAGGATTTTAATTTAGATACAGGTTCTTATAATTGATGAATAATGGGTACAAATTATCAAAGTAAAAAAAATAAAACCGTTGAAATGATTGTTAAACCAACAGGAAATGTAAATAAAGACAAGTTAAAAATAATTTATGATGATACTTCAGATAATTCAAATGGTAAAAGTGTAAATTCAAAAGTAACTGAATTAGATAATGGTTGATATAAAGTAAGTGCTACAATTAACAGTGATAGTGCAATTTCTAAAATTGGATTGCAATTTAATGGTGGTAAAGGAACTTTAAAAGTTGGACAAATGAAAGTTGTTGATTCATCTTTTAAAACAAAATCAAATAATTATAATATTGATTCAGTTTCTTCAGAACTTGACATTAAAAGAGAAAGTGGATTTAAAGGATATCGTTTAAACTTTAATAATATTTTTGAAGATAATGATCTATATTCATATTATGAAATTTATGCAGAAGATAATGATAAAATGTATCGTATATCAGAATCTAATAAAAATGATTATTATATAAAAAATTTAAATTGAGATACTTCAAAACTTTATGTTAAAATTGTAAATAATTTAAACAATGAAGTTAAATGAATAAGCATTAATATTTAGAAAGTTGGGTAACCTTGTTAGAAATAAAAAACATTACCAAGAAGTTTGGTAAAAATGTTGTTTTAGATAATATTAGTTTTGTTGTAAAAGCTGGGGAAGCTGTAGGGATTTTAGGTTCTAATGGTGCTGGTAAGTCAACACTTATTGAAATAATTGTTGGTCAAATAAAAGCTACATCTGGTGAAGTTTTATTAAATGGCGAAAAAGATGTTTATAAAAATGTTGGTATCCAATTCCAAGAAGGGGTTTGACCAAAAGGTATGACATCAAAACTGTTAATTAAGTATTTTAAAAAAAATTGATCTAAAAAATTTGATGATAGAACAAATGATTTAATTAAAATATTTGAATTAGATAAAATTATGACTAAAGATTTAAATCAACTAAGCGGTGGTCAAAAACAAAGATTAAATGCACTATTAGCAATTATTAATAATCCAGATTATATATTCCTTGATGAAATGATTACTGGCCTTGATTTAAAAATGCAATTACGATTAAGTGATTTTTTTAAAGAACTAAAAAAAGAAAAGAAAACACTAGTTATTATTTCACATATTCCTGAAGAAGTAGAAACATTATGTGATAGAGTAATGATAATTGATCAAGGAAAGATATTTTTAGATAAAAAACTTGAGGAAGTTGTTAAAACATTTGGTTCAGTTAGAAATATGTTAATCAAATATTATAAGGGTGAACTACATGAAAAATAATCTAAAAAAGAATAAAGAAATTAGCAAAGAACAAATAAAAAATTATTTTACTAAAAGTGTAAGTAATTTTAGAAATAACTTTATTATTATTTCTTTATCTATCTTAAAAAACTTTAGAACATATGTCTATGTAATTTTAATTCCAATTGCATTCCTTATGATTTATTCTTGATATACTAATGCCTACAAAGGTGATTTTAAACCTCCTGAGCTATTTAAATATATGGTTATACCATCATTTGCAATAATTTTCTTGGTTAATACTACCGTATCTGAATGAAAGAACTCAGTATTCTTAAAAAGAATTCATAGTGCAGGAATTTCTAGAATTAATTTCTTTGTCTCATTGTATATATTTAATTTCTTACTAGGAATTGCGTCATTTCTTATTTCAGTTACTGTAATGAGTATAATATCACTAATTTATTTTAAGCCTTCTAATGGAACGTTCTTTTCTCTATTAGGTTTACTAGAATTTAATGATTGAGTTGGTATGTTATATTCACTATTCTTATGTATTTCAATTTCCGTATCAATTGGTGTAATTATAAGTGGTTTAATAAACAGTATAGCATTATCTCAAAGTATAACTTTGATATTTGTATTATTTAGTATAGTATTTTCAGATTGTTTTTTACCAATTGATTTACTATCTCTTTCAAAACCACTAACATACATGAGTTATTTTGTTCCGCATAAACATAGTGTTTGAGTCGGACTAATATCAGCCTCTTCTCAGGAAGTTAGTTGAGCCTTTGAAAATCCTGAGAGACCTGGGAGAATAATTAGTTTCGGATTCAATTTATGAATACCTTGTGTTACAGCGTTTCTATATTCAACATTATTATTAGTGTCAGGATACTTTAGTTTTGGTTGAAACACAAAAAAATAATTAAAACACCACTTATGGTGTTTTTTATTACTTAGTAATAATATATTATTTTATTTATTTAAAAAGATTTTTAAGTTATATAAATTAAAAGTGAACATCATTTTTTTGTCTAGGCTATGTTAGTATTTATTTACTAGTTAATACTAGGGGAGGTTATAAATGTTTAAAAAAATGATAGTTTTATTAGGTTCATTAGGTTTGGTTTCTACAAGTACAATGATATCAACAAATGTTGTGTCTTGTGGTGATTCAAATGATATAAAAACATTAACATACAATCAAGGTAAGGGAGATGTTGATGTGATAACTTTATTAACAGATAATTCTACTAATCTTGGATCTGACAAAAAACCATTACAAGTTAATAATAGTAAGTTGGTAATAGATTATCCAGATACTAAAGGAAAAGCAGGAGTTAGTAATGTTGATAATAATTTTGAGGGAACTCAAAATACATCTTTTATTAACTTGGTTGAAAAAAATGAATATCAAATTAAAGTTGAGGAAATTTTCACAGAGGTGAAAGATATGCAACCTACAGTAAATGTAAACGATTCAACAATGTCATCTTATATTATGACTGTAAGAGGAACAAAAGATTCTAGTACTTTGGAAGTAATGTTTATAAAGCAAACTATTGGAGTCTCAGGAGAGAATATTACTTGTACTAATTCAACAGATTATAAATTAACTGTAAAAATAGAAGTTCAATAATATAATTTGATTAGTAACAATTTTTAATTGCACTAAAAAAACCTTATTAATATGAATTTGTCAATTAAAATTGACATTAAAAAGATACTTTCTCCATACGAAATTCGTATGGAGATTTTTTATACTTTAATGAAGGTCTTACGTAATTATAAAACTCAATATAATCTGAAATTATATTATATATATTAGAATAGTTTAGTTCATTTACTTTATAAGTATAAATACACTCGTTTTTTAAAGTTCCAAAAAACGATTCACATGCGCCGTTATCAGGAGACTTGCCTCTTCTCGACATAGAAATCTTTATATTATTAGAATCACATAAATATTTTCAAGTTTCGTTTGTGTATGGCGAACCTTGATCAGAATGAATAAGTTTTGGTTTACCTTTTTTTGTGATTGCAGATTTTAAATTTGTATGACAAAGTTCATTATCAGGTCTTTTAGAAAGTTTTCAATCTACTATTTCTGAATTGTATAAGTCTTTAATGACTGATAAATAAACCATCCCTGAACTTGTTTTAATGTAAGTAACATCTGTAACTCATTTTTCACTTAAGTTTTTTGCTTTAAAATTTCTGTTTAGAATATTTTCAAATCTTAATGGACCTGATTTATCATAATCGGGTACTCTTTTCTTTTTAATCGCCTTAATGCCTAATATTTTCATATATCTGTATACAACCAAAGGTTTTAAGTTTATTTTAAAATACTTATTTAACATGAGTGTAATCATATTGCAGCCATAACTTTTTTTAAAAAGATTATATATATAAATAATCTTGTTAGCAATTTTTGTATCATAGTTTTTGTATTTAGGTTTACATGTTTTTAATCATTTTAAATAACCATATCTTCATACTCCTAAGTATTTACAAACTATTTTAATGAAAAAGACTTTTTTGTATTAAAAATGGCAAAGCACTTTTCCTTAACAGTCTTCGTCAAATGATTTTTTAAAGCGCGCTCTAATTTTAATGCTTCTCTCAATTCTTCTAAACTCATATCATCAAAATCTTTAAATAACCAATTGTGAGATTTGAATTTCTTAATATTACTTTTAGCTTGAACTCCATTATCTCATTATAAAGCACCTTCGCCTTTAGTTCCTATTTAATGTTTTCATCTCTTAATAGTACTGGTGCTTAAATTAAATTTCACTGCAGTATTAATTATTCCAGCTTCTTTTACCTCATTAACTATGTTAATTTTTTCATGTTTTGATCATTGTTTTGTCATATAAAAAGAAAAAAAAAGACTTGTCGAAACTTTAATTTTATTAATCATAAATATTTATGTATAGGAAATTGTTAATGTAATATTTAAGATTTATAGTTTTGTTAATTATTAATATTACTAAACAATAGAAATTGAAACATTAGTATATAAAGTAGCAAATATAGTTACCGCTAGGTTAATACGTATTTAGGATTATAAAATTGTTATTCATTTTAATTAATTTAATAAACTGCATTTCTGCATTAGATAAATAAATTTTCCTTGACCTTAATTAAGATTACCAAGATAATGAAAGTAATAATAGTATATTTATTTAATTAGTCAAGCTTAAACTTCTATCAACTCTTCCTTGTTAATTCAAAAACATTGCTTGGGTTGGTTTTCTAATTTATATTTACCATTTTTATAAGTATCTTTTGCATTAATAGCCTTTGGTCTAATATGCAATGTTAAGTTATCGCTTTTTTTTACAAAATTAATTCTTAGCATTTCTTTATTTTCTTTATTTAATGCAACTATAATTTTATTCTTAGTGTCGTTATAGACTTTTAATGCATTTTTAATATTACTTTCATCAAACTTAAAAGAAAAAACTTTTGATACAATATTATTGCAATCAATGCCAATTATAATAAATTTTTTTAAGACTACTTCCTGGTAAAATGTACTATCTATAAATTTTTCTTCAACCATTTCGTTTATATCTAGCATATAGTTTGTGCCAATTTCTTCTTGAATTGTACCGTTGTATTTTAGTTTTTTCACAATTATTTTGATATTACAAGTTTCACAATCTTTTAATAAATTTGGATATGTAAAGCTTATGTATTTTTTAATGGCTAAATTTCTCCAATTTTTTATTTTGGAATCCTGTGTAAATTTAATTAAATCTACTCCAATTAGCTTTTTAATATTTCCTATGATTGACTCGTAATTAATAGTATAATTTTTTTCTCTTAAATTATCTATAAAAATTTCATTAAAGTACTTAATACTATTTTTCTTTATTTCATTTACTTTATATTTTATAAAAGAAGATTTAAATGAGAATGCTCTACTCATAGCTTTAATATTAGAGAATGGTTGTTTTACTTTTGACTCTTTATTTTTTCCCTTTGTACAAGCACCTAATATTTGTGTCAACCTTTCACTTAGTTGATCGGCTTTCCCGTCTTTTATATAATTTATGATTGTTAATCAATCTTTTTTTATTGTTTCAATTTCTTTTTGCTTTGTTATATCAATCATGAAAGAGTTAATAATTTTAAAGTCATATCATTTTTTTTCATACTCATGTAAATATATTATTACTTGGATTACCTTATTTTTATTTAAAAAACTACTTGTTTCAAAACTACTTTCTTTAACCACTTTCTCATAATTAATAAGATTTAAAACCATTCTTTCTTTAGGTACTAAAATATTTGATTTTATCTCTTTAAATGGAATAACTTTAAGTTCTACACCTTCTTCGATAAAATCAGATTCACTTCTTGAGTTTATAGGCACATTATAAAGTAATGATTGTACTATGTTACCGATACCACCTTTATTGTTGAATTTAAAGCATTGGTCACCAAAAATTTCATAGAATGTTTTACCTATAACTTCTTGTCCTATTTTATATATATATTCAAGATCCTTTTTTATATAATTACTCAATCTAAATACTCCTATATGATATTATTATAAAGTATTTTAAGAAGAGGTTGCATATGAACAAAATTAGTGTAGTAGAATTATTTGCTGGTGTTGGTGGTTTTAGGCTTGGAATGACTAGATATAATGATAAACTATTTGATTTTGTTTTTGCAAACCAATGAGAACCTAATAAAAAGGTTCAGCACGCTTTTGATTGTTATGTTCATAATTTTGGTTCAGAAAATGCAGTTAACTTAGATATAAAAGATTGTAAATACGATATACCATTTAACCATGATTTATTAGTTGGTGGATTTCCGTGTCAAGATTATTCCGTAGCTTCAACTAATGCTAAAGGAATAGAGGGCAAAAAAGGTGTGCTTTGGTGAGAAATAAGTTGAATACTTGAAAATAAACAACCAAAAATGGTTTTATTAGAAAATGTAGACAGATTATTAAAATCCCCTTCAAAACAAAGAGGTAGAGATTTTGCTATTATGTTGAAAAACTTTGATAAGTTAGGATATGATGTTGAGTGACAAGTAATTAATGCGGCTGATTATGGAATGGTTCAAAGACGTAAAAGGGTCTTTATATTTGCGAAGAATAGATTATTTTTTGATAACAATATAAAAATAAATGAAGATACAAGTAGAATTAATAACGGGTTTTTTGATAAAGAGTTTCCATCTTTACAAGATGAAAAAACTAATCTATTTATTGATTTGAACTCATTTACAAATGAGGTTGACATAACACATAATTATCAAATTAAAAAATTTTTAAATAAAGGTTTTTGCTATAATGGTAGAGTATTTTGCTACGATTTTAAGCCAATATGTAATAATAAACTTGGTATTTTAAAGACAATATTAGAAAATAAAGTAGATTTAAAATATTATCTTAATGAATACCAATTAGGTAAGATGAAGTATTTAAAATCAGGTAAAAAAATTTTAAGATATAAACCAAATGGTGAGGTATATAACTACACCGAGGGAAGTATGTCATTGTTTGATAGCGTTGAAAAACCAGCTAGAACTTTAATAACTAGTGAGGGCACATTAAATAGATCAACACATATCATTAAAAAAGGAGAATTTTACCGATTTATAACACCTTTGGAAGCTGAAAGAATAAATGGATTTGATGATAATTGAACTGAATGTATAAAAACAGAAAGAATGAGATATTTTTGTATGGGTAATGCACTTGTAGTTTCGATCATTGAAAAGTTATCTAAATCAATTGAGGATTCTTTTAATATCATTAACAAAACAAAATTGTGTCAAATTAAAATTAAAAATAAAATAGTTTAATACTTATTAAAATTCTTTTTATATTGGTCTTATTATTAATTATCTAATGATTATTATACTTTACTTTATAAATTTAAATAACTTTTATTAAGACAACTTTTATGAGTTTATAGCATTAGAATTTATTTATCTGTATAATGTATGTAAGGATAAAATTAAAATGATAGAAGCAACAAATACATTTATAGAAAAAGAGTTAAAAGAGTTAAATGAATTATACATTATTCCTGTTTTTCAAAGAAATTACTCATGAACTACAAAGGAATGTGAACAATTATTTAGCGATTTGTTATTAACAAATAATGAATATAAACACTTTATAGGTATTATTATATTACAAAGAATTAATAATGATTTAACCAGAAGTAGTCAAAATATAATCATTGATGGTCAACAGAGAATTACAACTATATTCATTTTAATTAAAGCATTACATGATTTATGCACTAATCATAATGATTCAGAGTCTTTGCGTTCATATTTATATATGGAAGACAAGAAGACAAAAAAAATAAAATTGAATAAAGAGGACGATATAACTTTTAAATATTTATTGAATGATGACTTTGATAAAATAAAAATTGGCTCAAGAATTTTTTCAAATTATATATTTTTTAAAAATAAATTTAGTAAGCTAATCGAAGAAGAAAAATTTAAGATAGATGAATTTTCAAAACTTATTTCCAAACTAATATTTGTTAGAGTTCAAATTAATATAGACGATAATCCTCAATTAATTTTTGAAAGAATTAACTCAACAGGGGTTGAGCTTTCAACATCTGATTTGATTAGAAACTATCTACTTATGACAAATTATAGTGAAGAATTATATGAAAATTATTGATATGAATTGGAAAAATTATTTGATAATAAAAACTTAAATAGCTTCATTCATCATTATATTATGTATAAGACTAATAAATCAATACCTGATTCAAAAGTTTATAGCGAATTTAAAAAGTTTTTAACAGTAAATGATATACCAAACGAGGAGGTGCTCAAAGACCTTAAGAAAGTATCAAAGTTATATGCAATTTTATTGCAAGTTGTGCCATTCCCTAATTCTAAAATTAATAAAGTTATAAGGGATTTACTAGTTTTTAAACAAAGAACTTGCTTTCCATTTATAATTAATATATTAAATGACTACTATATTGATTTAATAGACCAAGACACTTTGTATGATTGTTTGTTATTGATTAGAAACTACATACTTAGAAGATTAATCGTTGATAAAGTTGCTAAGAATCTAAATAAATTGTTTGTAGATTTATATGTAAAAATATTTGATAAAATTGAAAACAAAAAAAATTATTATGATGCGATATGATCTTATTTTATTCAAATTAAATCAACAGATAGATATCCAGGTGATATCGATGTAAAGAAATCTTTTCAAATTAGTAATATGTACTCAAATAGACAATTATGCAAGTATATTTTATATGAAATTGAACACTTTAATTCTAAGGAAAAAATTATATATGATGAAAATATTACTATTGAGCACATTATGCCACAAAATCTTTCATCTGAGTGAAAACAATATTTAGGACCTGATTATTCATTAATACACAGTCAGTTCTTACATACTATAGGTAATTTATCATTAACTGGTTATAACTCTAATTTGAAAGACTATAGTTTTAAAAGAAAAAAATCAATACTTATAGAAAAGTCTAGTAGGTTTAATCATATTAATAAGCTTATTTTCGAAAGCGAATGCTGAAATGAAGATGCAATAATTAATAGAAGTAATTTTTTATGAGAAAATTTTATTAATATCTTTTGTAACAAAGAACCAAGAATTAAAATCATTTACGATTCGCTTAATCAACCAGAGCAAACATTAGAAGACTTTGAGGATGTAAATGGAACAAATATCTCTTATTTTGAATTAAATGGTAATAGATTTTATACTAAAAACTGGTCAGAAATGTTAAAACTTACATTAGAAGAATTATTTAAGGAAAATTCTGAAAAAATGATTTCACTTGCTTTACAAAATTATTCATTCAAAAATAATGGAACGGTTGATATATCGTTTGACAAGAGTAAAATAAAAAGATTTAATGAAATTCACGATACTAAAGTTTATTATAATAGAAATTACACTCCTAATGAAATGCTTATATTAATTCGAAATTTATTTGATTTATATGGTATTGATAATAATAATTTTAAGTTCGTAAATAAAATAATTAAAAACAATGATTATAATTAATTATTTAAACAATATGTACTAGAGCTCTTGCAAAAAAAAAAAAAAAACTAAAATTACTTTAAGAGGTAATTTTTTTTATGAAAAAATTAAAGGTATTTGAAGCATTTGCAGGAATTGGTGCTCAAAATAAGGCACTGTCAATACTTAATAAGAAGTTTAATAATTTTTTTAAAGTTGTAGGAACAAGCGAATGAGATATATGGTCAAATATTAGCTACAATGCTATTCATAACAATAACAATAATGGTGCAAAGGATATAAATGAATCAGATTTAGATGAATACTTATTAAATTTTACTCATTCAAATGATGGTAAAACACCTGTTAAAAGTTCCTTTATACTTAACTTGCCATTAGAAATTAAACAACTATTGTACACATCTTATAGAAATTCTAACAATCAAGGTAGTATTTTGGAACTAAAAGGAGAAGAGTTAGTAAAAAATGTTGGTGACATCGATATATTAACTTATTCCTTTCCATGCCAAGATTTATCTGTTGCGGGAAGCTTTCATGGTTCTTGTAATGGAATGAAAAAAGGAAGCGGAACAAGAAGTGGACTTTTATGGGAGATTGAAAGAATTCTTAAAGAACTTAAAATTATAAATAAACTACCTAAGTACCTACTTTTAGAAAATGTTAAAAATATGATTTCAAGCAAACACAAAACAGACTATATTGAATGAATAAATTTTTTAAAATCTATAGGTTACAATACTCAAACTTATTTATTAAATTCTTATGATCATGGAATTCCACAAAAAAGAGAAAGAGTTTATGCTATTAGTTGTCTAAAAAGCATTAATAATTTTAGTGATACTTGAACAGAAAAAAAAAGAATCATAGAATCTAACAAAATTGATAATTTTAATGACATTATAAAAAATATACATACCTTAGAAGAAGTATTGAAAGTTGATTATTCAAAAAAGAAGTATGAGAACGAAGCAATATTCGCGACACCAAATAACACTCCTAGTCGTGTAAAAATGTTTGAAGAAAACCCTGTTTTGTATACTCAAGAAATATGAAACTATCCAATATTTATAAAAAATAATATAGGATTTTATAATAGTACAAGTGAAGGTCTATATTTGAAGAGTTGTCGCACAATCACAACAAAACAGGATAGACATCCTAATGCTGGAATAATAGATTTAAGAGGGTCTTCCTTATCAAATATTAACAAAAAATCTAAGTACCGTTTTCTTACCCCAAGAGAAACTTATCTATTAATGGGGTTTGATGAAAGTGATTTTGAGAAGGCACAAGCCAATAATATTAAACAGGCAGTTTTATATAGGCAATCTGGTAATTCAATAACAGTTAATGTATTGATATCAATTTTTAAAAAAATATATGATTTAGAAATAAATAATGAAGGAGAAAATAATGATAAGTAATAATTTTAAATTTTTAGAAGACTATTATGAATACAAGTGAATTATAGAAAGAATGAGTACTCTTGAAGACCTATTGATTGTTGATGAAGACTATAATGGTGTATTAATTGAGTCATATACATTTTTAGAAGAGTATCTAAAAGAGTTGTTAAGTTTAAAAGAGTTAAGAAAACTTGGTGAAATGAAGAATATGCTAAGGTCAATGTTTATGGATCGAAAACAAAAAAAAATTGAAGGTAGAATACTAAATTTCTTAGATTATATAATGTTTGAAAGAAACTCAAGGTTCCATGCCCCAAAAGATGATATAAATGTTGAACAAAGTAAACCGTCATTTTTACAATGTGTAACAATTTTGAAAAATCTTAAATCTATTATTAATTACTTTGTAATAGAAATAGATGGAAAAGATATTGAAGTTAAAACATTTGATGAAAATATTTATTTTGTAAAATCAAGTCATAAAAATATAAGAGATGAAGAAGAAAAGTTTTTTGATGACCCACAAATAAACATTTACAAAACTCCAATTGGCAAATTAGTATTGGATAAAAATAAGTTATTTACAATACCACCATACCAAAGAGATTATAGATGAACACCTGAAGAATGTTCAGAACTTTTAGATCAAGTAATTGATAAATCAGAATCTAATGAACTAATTTATTTTGGTACAATAGCTTGTAAATATGAAGTTTCGTTAATTGATAATAGTAAACTAGATATAAAACTTATTGATGGTCAACAAAGAGTAACTACTTCACTAATTTTATTTAAAGCTATTTATGATATTATGAAAAGTGCAGATCCTGAAGATTATGATTATATGTTTAGCATTCCGGATGAACTTGAATATTTATTTAACTATAAAGAAAATGGAATTTATTCACCCAAAAGAATTAACGAAAAGTACAGAAACTTTGCTTCAGATAAAAGAAATGCAACAGATAGCATAAATTTAATTCTTAGAGGCTATAGTAATAGAAATGAATTTGAAGAAGAGTTAAGACATAAATTAAGTAAGAATCAAATATTAGATAATTATTATTATTTTTATAATAGTTTAAAAAACTTAAGCATTGAAAATCTCGAAAAGATTTATGAGTATTATTATAATAAATTTATTATATCTTTTATTGTTTTTGACAATAATGAAAATAATAATGAGATGGAAATTTTTGAAAACTTAAACTCCAAAGGTAAAGACTTAGATACTTTTGATATGATAAAAAATTATATATTTAATAGTATTGATGAGAAAGTGTTTAAAATTAAATCTAATGAGTTGGTTCCAGAATTAACTAAGTATTTTAAAATGCCTATATTAAAAAACGGAGTAAAAAAATCACTAGATGAAGATAATAAAAAATATGAAGAATTTTTATTTAACTTAATAACTTATCTTGATGCAATAAACGATAATAAAGATTTAATTAAATTTAAAATACAAAAAAATAAAAAAAGCTTATTAAAGAATTTTAAAAGATTTTATAAAGATAGTAACCTAAGTGAAAAGGGATATTTAGCTCTTTGTTCTGATTTAGGTAGATATTTTCATGTATTTAAAGTAGTAAGGATTGGTAATCTTTATGAATCTTCATCAAATGAGTTTTATGAATTTGGTGATATATTAAAGAACTTATCTCATAAAGATTTTTCACTATTAATATTTTATTTAGTAGATATTTATTCTGATAAAACCTGAAATCCAGACGATAGAAGAATTTCTTTATATAATAAGGAGTTCTTAAGAGATTGTTTATTTGAAATTGAAAAATGATCTTCTTTATTAGTTCAAACTAGAGGTACAGGGCAATCTTTCAAAGAATCTACATTCATCAAACTTATTAAATACTTAAAAACATTTGAACATTCAAATGAATTTAAAAAAAACTTACCACTTTTAATAAAGAATTGATTCTCAGGAGATGCTAAGTTCGATAAGTTAAATGAAGATTATTCATTATCACAGGAACTAACTTTACCAACAAAAGAAGAAATTATAAATTCATTTAAAAACCAAAAAGTACAAAATGTACCACTTGCTAATGTATTTTTGTCTAGATTAGAACAGTTCTGAATGAATTCAAGGACAAAGGCTAATCAAAATATTTCCTTCGGGAAGACTTCTTTAGAACATATTGTCCCTCAAACTTTATCAAGCGATTGAAAAAATATGTTATCTGGTGGTAAACCTTGAAATAAAGTTTTAGAGGATAAATACAAAGAAAGATTAGATAAAATTGGTAATTTACTCCTATTGGACTTACCAAATAACTCAGAAATTAAAAACAGCTCTTTCCAAGTAAAACAAAAAAGTTATAAAGATACTGATTCAAGACTTGCAAAGGTTCCATATGGATATAATAATGCTAACTTATTAACAATAGATCAATTTACATTTGATGACATAGATGAAAGAAGTTCTAAAATAGCTTCAATAATAGTAAATGAAATCTATAACATCTAATACAATTCAAGAAATAATTGATTTATTTGAAAACCTTGAAGGATTTAGTTACTGAAAGATTAAAACTGATGTTGTTGGCATTGTTGAAAATTTTTGTTTTAAATTACAATTAATCTCAAAAGATAAAAGGGAAAAATATATACAAGTAAATAAAATATTTAATCAGAATAAATTTTATTTAAGAAATGGAAGTTTTGATGTTACACCGACAAAAAAATTACAAACTAGTGGTTATTCAAAATCGGCTATTAGACAATATATAGATGTACTTTTATCATTTGACATTATAACAAAAGTAAAAGATATAAAAGAAGTTTATGAAATTAAGTACTCAGAGTTACTTGATAATAATTTCGATTATAATAATATAATTGATAGCTTATTTAAAAATTTAATTACTAAATTGAACATTCTAAATACACAAGCTAAGAAATTATTTTACTCCATTTTATTATCAAATATAATTTATTTATCTAATGACGATGATAACCAATTTAAAATTAAAATCAAAAAAAATAACTTTTGATATCCTAATAAGAATGAAATTAGTAAATACTCTAAAAGCTGTGGTTATATAAGATTTAAAGATTATATAGTAATTCTGGGAAATGACTTTTATACAATTTATAAAAGTTTGCAAAAGATATTATAAAGATTTTAAAAATAAAAATTCCTAACGATTTAGGAATTTTTTTGAATAAGACATTTAATAAATTTTTGTGCCTGAGTCGCCATTTAACGCTCCTAATACATTATTAAGATCTGCTATTATAGAAATCTTATTATTTTTTGCAAAATTTATAGCCGCCTTTACTTTTGGCAACATGCTACCAGGTGCAAATTGGCCTTCTTCAATATATTTTTCAGCTTGACTTATCATCATACTTGATAAGTTTTTTTGATTACTTTTACCAAAGTTAATTGCAACTTGTGGTACTGCTGTTAATATCAGTAAACAATCAGCGTCTATATCTAAAGCTAATTTAGCACTAGCAAAATCTTTATCAATGACTGCTGATACTTTTTTTAACTTATTTTCAAAATTAATTACTGGAATTCCACCACCACCAACTGTGATTATAATATTATTTAGCTCAATAAGTTCTTTTACAACATCTTTTTCAATAATGTTAATTGGTGTTGGAGAAGCGATAACTCTTCTTCATCCTCTTCCTGAATCCTCTTTTATAATAAAACCATTTTCTTTTGATAATTTTGTTGCTTCTAATTCAGTATAAAATGGTCCAATTGGTTTAGTTGGATTTAGAAATGCATTATCATTTTTGTCTACTTCTACTTGAGTTACAATTGTAACAATGTTTTTATTTATGTTTCTCTTATTAAGCTCATTTTTTATTGCATTTTGTAAATGAAAACCAATATATGACTGTGACATCGCACCACATTCAGGAAAAGGCATGATTGGAATGTTATTATTAATTTTATGTGCCTCTTCAAATGCATTATTTATCATTCCAACTTGCGGTCCATTACCATGTGCAATAACAAGTTCATAACCTTGTTCAATTATATCAACCATTGATATAGCAGTTTTTTTGACAATCTCTTCTTGTTCTTCAGGAGTATTTCCAAGTGCATTACCCCCAAGAGCTACTACAATTCTTTTCATACCTTTACCTCTTTTAAAATCATGGGCTATTATTAGCGATTGGTAATAATGTCCCAATAGCAAGTAATAATACAGATGTAAATAATAGTCCTGTTATCAATGGTCAACTTGCTTTTATAAATTTATCATAAGATACTTTAGATATTGATAAAGCCGCCATTAATATAGCACTAGTTGGAGAAATTAGGTTTATAATTCCATTTGCAAATGAGAATGCTGTAATAGTCCCTGATGTTAATCCAATTGTTACACCATTAGCAACCGGACCTAAGATAGGAAAAACAGCTGTTGCAAATCCAGAAGTTGATGGTAAAACTATGGAAATTAACAGGAAGAATATAAATACTAATATAATAAATCCTGTTTTACCTAATCCTGATAAAGGTTTTGATAAACCATTTACCAGAGAATGTTGCATTCCTGTTTCACTCATTATAAATCCAATACCAGCAGCAAAGGCAATTACAATACAAACAGAAAGTATATCTGCAGAACCTCTGATAAAGCTATTAACAAGATTTTCTTCTCCTTTTCAATCAATAAAGCCTATAATAATCGATGCTATAAAAAATAATGCTGATATTTCTAAGAAATATCAATTACCAATTGATTCATAAAATCTTGCAATATATGGCGCATTCTCACTTACTGATTTGGTCATTTTTTCGAATATTGATACCCCAAATTGGCTTCACGCAATTAAAGAAAATATCATAATAATGAAAGTTAATGAGAATATTGTAATAATAACTTTTCTTTTTTTAGTATAAGCAGGTAGGTCTTGCGATATAGAGAACATTTTTTCAAGTATATTCTTATTACTAAAAATAGGAGATTTAGATGGGTCTTTTCTTACTCTAGTTGCATATCAAATTACAAACGCAACTCCTCCACTAGTTAAAAGAAATCAAGAAATAAATCTTCAAATGATTCCTGTTGAAGATCCTAATCCATCAATGTGTGCATTATCAACTGCAATTTGTATAACAAATGGGTTTAAAGTTGAACCTACAACTCCAATACCAGCTCCAAATAATATAGTTAAAATAGCGGTTATTGTATCAAAACCCGCTGCTAATAATACAGGTATTATTACTGGATATAAGGCAATTGTCTCTTCTCCCATACCATATACTGTTCCACCAATTGAAAACAATATCATTATTATTGGTATTATTCATATTTCATGACCCTTCATTTTTTTTACTAACCTACCAATTCCTGCATCTAAAGCTTTTGATTCGATTATTATTCCTAGAAATCCTCCTAGTACTAATATAAATATAATTACATCTACTTTATTACTAAAACCGTGCATCGGAGCAATAAAAAGGTCAAATATTCCAGCGGGACCTCCCTTGTGTAGGGTTCCGTCATCATCAATTCAATCACTTGTAGTGCCAGGTATTCAAGAAATTATTATAACTAATAATGTAATAATTAATAGGATTGTAAAAGCAGTTGGTAATCTAAACTTAAACTTTTTTTTTATTTTTTTATCATCCATTATTTTCTCCTTTATCTAATTAGTATTATCCTCGGATTGTTGCTAACATTACCGCTTTAATAGTATGGAGACGATTTTCCGCTTCTTCAAAAACATATGAGTATTTTGAGTTGAATACTTCATCGGTTACTTCTAATTCACCATTACCACCAAAATTTTTTATAACTTCTTGTGCTACTTCAGTTTTATCATCATGAAAACTTGGTAAACAATGCAAGAAAATAACATCATCTTTAGCTTGCTTAATTTTCTCCATATTTACTTGATAGTTCTTTAATTCTTTAATTCTAGACCCTCACATTTTTGAATCTTCACCCATTGATACCCACACGTCTGTTGCAATTACATCCGCATCATAAGCAGCTAAAGTATGATCGATTGTCATTTCAATTGATCCACCATTTAATTTAGCAATTTCTTTACATTGTTTTAATAAATCATCATTTGGTCATAAGTTTTTAGGGGCACATCCTATAAAATTCATACCTAATTTTGCGCAAACAACCATATAACTGTTTGCCATATTAAATCTACAATCTCCAAAGTAAACAAGTTTTATTCCTTGAACTTTTTTAATACCTTTTGCCTCTTGTATTGTCATTATATCTGCTAACATTTGAGTAGGGTGTCATTCATCTGTTAAACCATTTCACACAGGAACTCCAGAGTATTTGGCTAAATTTTCTACATCTGATTGTTTAAAACCACGAAATTGTATTCCATCAAACATTCTTCCTAAAACTTTAGCGCTATCTTCAACTGATTCTTTTTTACCAAATTGACTTCCACTTGGACCAAGATAAACTGAGTTCATACCTAAATCGGCAGCTCCTACTTCAAAAGCACATCTTGTTCTAGTTGAGTCTTTTTGAAATATTAGGGCAACTGTTTTACCCTCAAGTTGTTTTCTTTCTGTTCCTGTATATTTCGCTTCTTTTAATTGTTTTGAAAGATCTAATAAATAATATATTTCTCTTTGTGAAAAATCTAAGAGTTTTAAAAAATTACGTCCTTTTAAATTAATTGCCATTATTTTTCTCCTAACATTTTTTCTAAATATCTTCTCTTCATATTGGCATTGACATACATCTTGGTCCACCACGTCCTCTTGATAATTCAGATGAAGCAATTTCATGAACTTTTACTCCTGCTTCTTTTAATTTATTAACAGTGATATGATTTCTTGAATAAGCGATAACTTCACCTGGTTTAATTGTTAAAACATTAGTTCCGTCATTCCATTGTTCTCTTGCTTGAGCAATTGGGTCATCACCACCACATTTTATAAATTGTACTTTTTTACCTACTTGCTCACTTAGATATTCTTCAAGTCTTTTTTCAATTTTTTTCATACCTTCATCGCTAAACTCAAATATTTTGAATTCATCCATATTTTCAAATATAAGTGGGTGAGCAATAAATTTATCATAATCAACATTTGTAAAGACTGTATCCAAATGCATAAATGCTCTGTTTTTTGTTTTTAGTTCCAATGCTATAACTTTTTTATATGATATTGAATCATCTTTTATAATTCTTTCTGCAATACTTTTTATGGCTTCCATGTTAGTTCTTTGTGATGCACCAATTATTAAAGTATTTTTATTTAATACAAGAATATCTCCGCCCTCAATATTATTATTTTCATTTCTTTCATATCAAAAATTTACCTTGTTAACAAATCTTGGATGATTTTTTAAAACCATATCAATAAATAAAGTTTCTCTTCTTCTTGTAGTAGTAAACATGTGATTTATTGTTGCTCCATTTCCTATTGATGCAAACGGGTCTCTTTGAAATAAAATATTTGGTAAGGGATCAATTACTAATGGGTAATTATCATCATCGTTAATATCAACTTCATGTTTTGTGATACCAGCAATCATTTTATCTACCAGTTCTTTATTATTCATTTTCTCAAAGTACTTTCTTATTATTTCTAAATACTCAGTTTTACAATCTGATTCTAATAAAAATGTATTAATCAAAGAAGTTCTCAGTTTTGGAGACCCAGTAATAACTTCTTCTACTAGTTTCTCAATATATAAAACTTCAACTCCGTTTTTAGTTAACTCCTCCGCAAATACATCGTGTTCTTGTTGTGCGACGATTAAGTCAGGTGTGTCATCAAATAATAATCTTTCTAATAAATCAGGTGATAAGTTTTCTAACTCATTTCCCGGTCTATGTAACAAGACAGTTCTAAGATTTCCTATTTCAGAATAGACATTAATTGAATATTCTTTTGCCATAAAGTACCTCCTACTTTAATTGGGTTAACAATTAACCAAATTTATATATGTCAACTCCAAGAAAAATTATAAACCTTGTTAAACTAAATTAGTAAATTTTCCGTTTCTAAATTAATTATGAAAAAAATTTTACATTATGAATTGAGTTTTAAAGTATACTTTGTTTACTAATATTAGTTCAAAAAAATTTTTTTTAAACTTAATAAAGTTAATTTCAAATAAATGATATTTAATATAATATTAAGAAAACACTAGAAGGAGTAGTTATGAAAATAAAAATAAATAGTGTAGAAGGATTTAAAAAAAACCAAATAATAAATTTTAAGGATAATCTTAATATTATATTAGGACCAAGTGGATCAGGAAAGACAACGCTATTAAATAAAATTGAGTTTTGTTATATAAATCAAATTAGTAACAAAGAAATTGAAATTGAAGGTAGTATTAAAAATAATGAAGTTTATAAATTTCAAATCGAAGATGAAAAAGATGCTAAAAAGTTATCTGACTTTTACATTAAATTAACATTAAGATATTTATTAGAGTTTTATTACATAGTTACTAGTGAAAACGAATACTTAAATGCATTTAAGAAAAGTAGGGTATCAAATATTGATTTAATAAAACTAGTTAATGATCAGTTTTTATTATTTATTAATTACTTTAAATCTTTATACAAGGAAGGTTTTTTGTATATGGATAGTTTAAACAATAGATTTTATTTAATAAAGATTAAAGGTTTTCATAATTTATTTTATATTTTAATTAATAAAGTTATAACTAATGATATAGATAATAATTTTCATTTAGATATTGAGAGAATGTATCAAAATAATTATTTAAACTATTTAGATTACTTAAATAATAGCATATGAATTAATGACTATTTAATTAGTAAATATAATAATAAAAAAAATATTAGTATAGATAGCTCAGTTTTTATTAAATATTATGGAAAGTCTTTTAATGAATTTATACAAAGGACGGAAGTATTAGAATTATTTAGAACATTAAGGAAAAATATTTCACCTAAAGAATTAATCAAGTTTATAGATAACAAAGTTGAAAAATTAAATATAGATACATTTTCAACTACACAAGAAAAGTTAATTACATCTACAATAAATAACAAAGTTATATTAAATTTAAACAGATTTATTGTTAGAGAATGAAGCCTTATTAGTCATAAATCAATATCAGAAGGAAGCAAAGATAATTTTGAGTTTATGTTCTTAAGAGCCATAGATATTAATGAGAAACTTTTTTATGAGTCCCTAAATTTTAATAATGATAATAATGAATCTAAAAACAAAGTAATAAATAAATTAAGACTGTTTTTTGATAGTTTCATAAACATATTATTAGATGGATTTAATAATGATAATGAATACGAGTATTTAAAAAATGTAAGATTGGTATTTGATGATTTTGATGGGATTCTTAGTATTGGTTTTAAATACTTTAATGATGAATATAAAGAAAGAAATTTTATTTTATCTTCTTCAATATTAGAGTTTTTTAATGTATATATTATTTTAGAATTTATAAAAAAAGAAAATCTAAAACCAATAATATTAATTGATAATATATGCTCATCGCTAGACAAAAACTTACAAATTAATTTAATTAAGTATATCAATAGTGTTGCGAACAATAATTTAAAAATATTATTTGCTACGTCTAGTACGAATTTTATAATTACAAATAATTATTATTATATTAAAAAAAACAAGTTTGGAAAGAATGTAATACATAAAGATAGAAAATATTTAAATAATCTTAATTATTCTTATGACTATAAATTGAATAATTTCTATAAATTGAATAAAGATAAGTTGGATTCAAAATATAAAAAAATCATTTTATTAGAAGGTGTAAATTATTGCAAAATATTACAAAAGTTACTACCTAATCATTATTACGTAACTTTTTTAAATGGCAGATATGATTTGATCAATACATCGTTGGAGCTAAAAAAATTTAACTTAGATATTTATTATTTGTATAAAGAAAATCAAGAAGACAAATTTTATTTTGATAAATATGTAAATAAATTAAGTTATGTTAAGTTATGTAAGTTTAAATACTTAAATAAAGTAGAGGAGTTAATTAAATATTTATTAAATGGATTTAACATTAATAATATTAATGATGAAGAAGAACAAATTATTATTAATATTTCAAATTTATATAACTCATGTCAGGTAGATAAAAATTGTAGAAAATCAATAACCGATTATTTTTGTAATAATTATGAAAATTTAAAAAATATCATTAATAAGAGTTATATTATTGAAATTATTAATCTTTTTGAATAAAATACTAATTTGAATGAACTTTAATTAATTATTAAAGTATATAATATAGATAATTAAGTAATAATTAATGTTTATATTAATAAAAAGATAATGAATTTTGTTATAAAAATAAAAGAATTAGCAAACTTTGAAAAAGATTAGATAATTGATTTTTCAAGTAACTTAATTGTTATAATGGGGCCAAATGAAATGGTAAATCAACATTTTTAAATGCCATATATGATAATTTAATTATAAAAATTATGAAAAATTAGAAATAAATTTTTCTAACAAATTTGATTGTATCGTAGATTTATATAATTATAAATCATTGTTACTTATTGATTGTGAGATTAGGGTAACAAATTTTTATATAAAATACATTGCAATTATATTGTATGAATTATATTTTAATTTATTAAATAATAATAAAAATTCTGATGAGAAGATTTTATTAGAAAATTAACTATATAAATAGATTAATAACTGGTTTAAAAGAGTTTTTTTAGAAAAAAGATATTATTAATTTTAAAGATAAGGATAATCAATAGATTATAGTACCTTATTTTTATGATGGTGAAATAGATCATAAAAATTATATTAGAGGGATGTTAATAATAAAATTAATTTTTGAATAATTATGATATATTTAATCGCTATGAAACAATAACTAATAATTTATTGAGTTATAAATCAGATAAAGTTGAAAAAAGTATATTTAAAAGAACTTTATAGATTTCTTATTATCACCTGAAATATTAAGGTTATTTAATTCAATTAAGTCTAATATTCAAAAAGATTATTTATTAAAAAGTTATTAGTTTTAATTTAAGAAAGTTCATATACTGTAGTGATTATGAAGTTCTAAATAGTTTTGTTGGAATTGAAAATGATTATATTAACTTGCATATAATGTCTGATTATAAAAATTGTAAATTAGCTGAAATAAAATATGATGATATTAAAACAATAAACTTAGTTCTATCAAAAAATGTTCCTTAAAATTACTAATATTTTAGAAATTTAAATATTAGACTTTGAGAAAATGGATTGGTACGATAAAGAACTTGCAAGAAACTTACTAAACACGAAACTTGATTTTATACATAAGAAGTTTAAGCAATTTTATTCTAGTGTCAATAAAATTTTTAATAATAATATTGATAACACGGAATTAGACATATCAAAAGAGAAAAGTCGAATTATTATTAACTTAAGAGATAGAAGTGTGAAAAATTCAATTGGTATCAATGTTGATGAATATAAATCTGCTGGTTTTATTGTGTTTCTTAAGTTGTTTTTGTTTTTAGAAGATAATAAAAACAAATAATTATAATTAAGTAATATTATTAGATGAACCTGGTAATTATTTATACCCAATGTTAAGATACCAATTAGTAGAATTTTTTAAATCATTAGTTAATGATAAACTGTAAAATTATTTTAAAACACAAAACCTTGTACTGTCAAATGCTGAAAATTATTTCTTTATTAAGAAAAATAAAAATAACAAATGTGTTTTTTATTAAGGAATAGAAGGTTATGAATTAAAAATATAGCATGAATGAAATTATAATGAAGAAGGTATATAATATTAAGCTTCACAAGTTATATAAACAATATAAAAAGATAATTTGTGTTGAAGGACAAAGTACATACAACATCTTTAAACCATTGATTCTAAATGATTATTATTTAGTTAGTTTAAATGGAAGGTATGATTTATTTAGTTGCGTTCCATAATTAATAAAGCAACATCTACCAATGAATTTTTTAATTGAAATGGATGAAGAAAGTAAAAGTATATTAAGAAATATGAAGGTTTTTTCGGTCCAAAAATAAAAATAGTTCAATCATCAAAATATTTATGTCTAAAAAGCTTTTTACCAAATTTATTTGATGAAAATAAGAATAAAAATATCCCAAGTAATAGCGATGTGTTAAATAGTCTTTATAACATTACACTAGATATAAATAATAAAATAAAGGATCACATGGATTTAGCGAATTTTTTTGTTGAAAACTTTGAAAAACTAATAAAATATTTTAACAAGATAAAACTTAAAGAAGTGCTAAACTTATTGAAAATCAAAAGTAAGTTATGTATGATTAAATTGTTATACTTACGTATAACACAAAAATAAAATTAGTTGAAAAACTAGAGTTGCGGATTACATTTAAATGTGGTCTGCTTTTTTTTACTCTAGTATTTTTATTTCATTTTATTGAAAAAACTATTTTTAAAAATATTTCCATATTTATTTCATTATTTAGAAAAAGTGTTAATATTCTAAATGGGAGGTATAAAATATGAACATAAAAAATACATATGTTTTTCTTGAAACTGAATTTATTAATAAAGTTGATTTATTAAATTTTATTTCAAAAAAAGCACTCGAGAACAAAATAACTGATGATTCTAAAATTTTATTCGAGTCTTTCTTGAGTAGAGAAAAAGAGGCTTCAACTGGTTTTGAAGATGGATTTGCAATTCCACATGCAAAAATTAAAAATATTAAGGAACCTTCTGTTATAATTGTAAAAAACAAAATAGGTATTGAATGAGATTCATTAGATGGTAAACCAACTAGTTATATAATTTCATTAATTATTCCAGATAACGCAAATGAAGAGCATTTAAATTTATTAAGTTCAATTGCAACTAAACTAACAAAAGAAGACTTTAAAAAGGATTTTATTATTGCAAAAGATCCGAATGAATTAAAAAAAGTTCTAGTTAAAGGTTATGAAGGATTGGGTGCTAAAAAAGTAATTAAAAAAAATAAACATAAATTAAATATTGTAGCAGTAACAGCCTGTGTTGTAGGTGTAGCCCATACATATATTGCAGAAGAAAGATTATTAGAAAAATATACAAATGAAGGACACAAAATTAGAGTTGAAACTCAAGGTTCTAAAGGTATTGGTACAAAACTTACCCCAAAAGAAATTGAAGAAGCTGATTTAGTAATTATTGCTACAGATACAAACGTTGATAAATCAAGATTTGCTGGTAAAAAACTATTTGAATCAAAAATAGCAAAAGCAGTTAAAGATCCGTTAAAACTTTTAGATGAAGCATTAGCAAATGCGAAAATCTATAATGAAGCAAGTGGAGAATTTAGTAATAAAAATGGTGTTTATAAACAAAATCAAGGAGTAATTAAACATATCCTAGCAGGTATAAGTTATATGATTCCAATAATTATTTTGGGTGGTATATGTTTAGCAGCTTCATTAGGTATTGCAAAAGCAATATGAGGTCCATCGGCTGGAACATCAGGACCAAATGATGCATATCCATGAAACCCATTAGCAGTAATGGATAAAATTGGATCAGCAGCATTTGCATTAATGATACCAATATTAGCAGCTTTTATAGCAAACTCAATTGGTGGTAGAGCTGCAATAGCACCTGCATTAGTAGGTGGGTATATTGGAAATAATTCATCATTCTTTATGCCATTACCTGGTATGCCTGATGTTAGAACTCCAATGGGATTTATTGGAGCAATTGTTGCTGGACTTTTAATAGGTTACTTCACAAGATGAGTAAATACTTGAAAAGTACCTAAATCATTAAAAGCGGCTATGCCAATATTCTTCATACCAATTGTCGGAGGTGTTGGAATATCTGTATTATTCATTTATGTAATTGGTGGACCAATTGGATGAGTAATGGAACAATTCTCAAACGCTATTTCAAAAGCATATAGTTCTGAAACAATAGGTTTAGGGCTTGGTTTAGGGCTTGGTGTTATACTTGGAACAATGGCAGCATTTGATATGGGAGGACCAATTAATAAAATTGCCTTTGTTACTTGCGTTGCTTTACTATCAAACTCTGAGCATCCTATTGCAGAACCAATGGGAGCATTAGCAGCAGGAATACCTGTAGCACCACTTGGAATGGGATTAACATCATTATTATTTAGAAGATTCTTTGATGAGCAAGAAAGATCAATGGGAGCAAGTGCCTTCATAATGGGTATGATTGGTATATCAGAAGGTGCAATTCCATTTGCAATAAGAGACCCAAAGAGAGCTATTACTTGTAATGTACTTGGTGGAGCATTAGCTGGTGGAATAGCTGGTTCATTTAGAATCCAAGATAACGCAGGTCATGGTGGACCAATTGTAGCAATACTTGGTGCAGTTCCTTACGGACAACAAACAGTAATATTCCTAATAGCAATTGCTTGTGGTACTTTATTAACCGGTTTCTTATATGGGTTCTGATTATTATCTGAAAAAGGTACAATCGGTTCTTTAAAAGAAGCATATGTAATGTATACTGAAAAAACAAAAAGTGATTATAATGAATTATTCTTAGAAATAAAAAATGAAATCAAGATTGACAAAAAAAATAATGATGCTAAAAATAGAGATAAATTATATAAAAAACTTGCTGACAAAGAACTTGAATTAAAAAACAAATTATTAGTTGCTAAAACAGCGTTTAATGAAATAAAAGTTAATGATAAAAATCATACAGTAAGTGAAAAACCAAATACAAAAAAATATTTTTTAGATATAAAAACAAATAAAGCTAATAAATTAAAAGAGTTAACACAAATTACTGTTTACAATAGTTCAGATAAAAAAGAAATCAATAAGTTATTCAAAAAACAAAAAAATGATATTATAAAAAATTATAAAGACCAATACCTAAATAAAAAAATAGATTTGCACATTAAATATGTTAAAGAGTTTAGCAATAGAGTAAATTAATATCATTAACCTAATATTATTATTAGGTTTTTTAATTCTTGGGTCAACAACTAAATTCATTAATAATAATTTGAAAAATCAACTATAAATTTAATAACTAAGGTAATATTTTAATATAAAAAGAATTTTTTGTATTTAAATAGTGCAATTAAAGTATCTAATTTAACAACTTAGTTATATTATTGTGGTGATTTAATAAACTAATAATAACTTATAAGAGTAAAATATTTTTAATATTAAAAACCATTTTAGTATTTATAATATAAAAATTTATATGTGTATAATTTCTATACGTAAAGTTTAGCTTTACTAGAAGGAATGGAAATTATGAGTTTAAATAAGAAATATTTAATTAGAACAGTTTATTCAGCAGTTGTTTTAATATTTATTATAGTTTCAGCATTAGCTATTGGTACAAGTAGTGTTATAACTGATGGTAAAGAAACTATTACTCGAGTTTTTAAAGGTTGAGGGAAAGATGATGCTAGTAACTTAGATAACAATTCAGTTACTACTGGATTTGGAGGAATTAGTGATTTATTTGACAAATCTAATAATTCAATTAATGGGTTATCAAAGAATTTAGTGATAATATCAGTTATTGCATTCATCTTTGCTTTAGCATACTTTTTATACAATATTGTATTGTATTCATTAAGTTTTAAAAAAGATGACTTATTAAGTAATAAAATTCAATTAATATTAGATTTGGCATTTACAGTACTGATTGCTTTAATGGCAGTTATTTTTCTATCAGGTATGGGTATGATAAATAATGATTTAAATAAAACTTTACCAACAAACTCAACAGAAAAATGAAAACTAGGTACTAACTTTATTGCTTCAGCAGCACTAATATTAATTGGATTGATTGGACATGTCGTTGGAGTATCATTACTTAACACAAAATATAAGTAAAAATTATCTACTAATTATTAGTAGATTTTTTTTATAATTTTAAAAATATTTTAACTTTCTAATTAAATCTATTTTTATATTACTATTACTTTATAATATTAGTAATTTGTTGAAAATAATTATTTATATGTAGGGGAAAAAGATTATGAAAAAATTTTATAGTTATTTTATTATGTTTATAATGTTAATTACACCAGTGATTATGGTTATATCTTGTACAAACAATGGCCAAAGTGTGTCTACAAATGAACCAACCAAACCAACAGACCCAGAAACTCCAACAGACCCAGAAACTCCAACAGACCCAGAAACTCCAATTGAACCAGAAACTCCAATTGAACCAGAAACTCCAACTGAACCAAATGGTGATGATAAAGTAATTAAACCTGAAGATTTAAAATTATATGATATATTTAAAAATTATGTAGATAAAAAAATCTATTTATATAATGTAAGTCGTGGTTATATTAATCATTTTATAAATCATATTGCCAGTCATAATCAAATAACATCATATTCAGTAAGTATTTTGAGTATTTCTAATGATAATGATTCATTCGTTCTAAAGTTCGGTGATAGTGATTTAGATTTAACATTTAATTGTGATACTAAAATTGAATCAAATATTAAATATCAAGAAGCAAATAAAAATTTAGGAAAATTAGACTTAAGTCAAAATGATGCACCTTTGTATAATAAATTAATCGACGATATTGGAATATCAAATTTAATTAAAGAAGATGGGTTTAATATTCAGTTCTCTAATAATCAAGAATATAAATATAGAGATAAAGTAACATTAAATTTTGATAAATCATTTAAAGATAACGATACTAATTGATTTAATTATTATCTTCTTGATGTAAAAGGTGTCATACAACTGAGCTTTGACTTAGAAAAAAGAATTGATATTTTATTAGATGATGAAATTAATAATACATATGGAGAATTAACAAGTTCTGAAGTATATGATTATTATTCTAACAAAGATAGTTTTAAAGATGTCTATAAAAAATATGATATTAAAAGAGATGGATTTTTAGTTGATAATAATAGTAGATCAATTAAATATGGTGATGGGTTTGAAGGAACTTTCACTCTTAATAATAAAGATAAAGATAAATTTAATCTTTCAACAATTGATATTAAGTTTGTAACTAATACAAATGGAAACCCAAATGATAACAAAGAACAATGAAGAAAAAAACTAATTAATGAAATAAATAATAAAACTAAAGTAAGTAAGGATGTTATTGAATCTAATATTGACATTTCATTTGATGATAGTAATAGAACATTTTTAATTTCATCAAGTCAAACATCAAACCCAATATTCAATCCATTTTATAACAGCTATACAGGTAAAGTATATGGAGCAATCAAGATTGATGATTTAAATATTGATAATTATTTAGGAGTACTAGCTAATAATAAATTAATTGTGAATAGTCAAATAGATAATGAATTTATTGCTGATACATTATCATTTTATTTAAATACTGAAATTAAAGAAGATGAAGTTGATTATAAAGAAAGTTACTCGGATATTATAAATAATAAACAAATGACAGTTACTCTTAATTATATTTATGGTCAACATACTTATCGTAATATGGATTATTTTGTTGGAACTAAACTATTTAAGTTTTCACTAGCTAAAGATAATATTCAATCAAGTAAAAACTATGATACTTATAACTTTGATAAAAGCAAAAATCTTTATAAATTACTACAATTATCAGCAAATAAATTAGAGTATTTAACAATATTTAAAAATAGTAATAATCAATTCTCATCATTAGAAATTTATATAAATACAGTACAACCAGCAAAAGTAATTGACTTTAGTAATAATTTACAGGTTCGCACAATTAAAGATGTATTCAGAATAAATGATAATAATATCTTAATAACTACAAATGATTGAAAAGTACATGTAGCAAATATAAGTTATGAAAGTGGTTTAATAAGCTTAAAATCATATGATTTACCTCAAGAACCTTTAGATATAGTAAATGTAAAATGCTTTGACAATAAAATATATTATTTTTCTAAAATTGATAAAAAATTATTTAAGATTGCTAATGGAAAGTTATCAACAATAAGTCTTAAATCATATATCGTAGATTTTAATATTGTTAATAATGATTTAGTATATACAACATCAAGTTCAGATTTAGTATATCAAGATTTAAATGATACAAATAATAGTAAAACTATCATTAATAATATTAACTATCCAGTGGGTGATAAAAAAATAAAATATGTAATTAAAAATAGACAAGTATATATATTAACAGTTAATAGCGCTAAAGAACAAGAGTGAACAATCTTTAAATATGATTTAGATAAAGATGTATTAATTAAAAGTGGTAGTCAATTAGATCTTAAATATAGTATTGATATAAATTATATTGATATTGATGAACATGAAAATCTAATTCTTTCTACTAAAGAAGATGCTATAAAAAATAGTTCAAGTAAATATTATTGTTTACAAACTAATTATCAAATAAACTTCTCTAAATATAATAGAGATTCTAATATTTTATACTTTACATATAATAAAGTATCAAGTAATTACATGGTTACTAGTTCAATTAGTACAAAAACAATCTACTTAGATACCAATGTAACTATTAGTGGTAATATCAAAAATTTTAAAGGGTATTATTATCGAGTTAGTGGTAATAGTTTTGATATTTGTCAAGCAATTACTAAGTATGAATTAAATTAAATTAAAAAACTTTATGCTTATAGAGACATAAAGTTTTTTTATCTTTAATACACTTATTTAATAAAAAGTTAAGTATTATTTATTTATCTTTATTAAAACTAATTTTATTAATAAAATTAGTTTTATATATAATCTTTTTATGAAATTTGTATTTATCACCAATTATATTATTAGATAATAAAAGAACCGTATTAATTCTAAAGTCTTACATTAAAGAATATGTTCTATATACAGTTGTTGGTTCAAAATCTCTAATAAATTTTAGATCTCCAATTGTGTATAAATTTTTTATTATATAAAAAACTATCTTTTGCATATAAAAAAAGTATATTATTTTTGACTATAATTAATTATTTAAAATATTATAGTAGCTAATAGAATGGTAATTATATAAATTAATAAAGTATATTAATATTTTGGGGTGACAAGTTTTTTTTAGCATATTACTAAGATTTATTTTTTTTTGGAATTAACTTTAATATATACTAATTTTTCAAATGATCATATTCAATTTTTTCTTCATTTTACGCTTTTTATTTCTTGTTTTATTTTTATTATCTAAATAGTGATTATATTATGTTTAAAAAAATTAGATCAGTATCGATCTAAATAAAGTGCTACTGAGAGATGAAATTAAAATAACATACACTGCTTTAAATGGTTATACAGAACAAATAAATTTAAAAAGACTTTAAAGAATTGTTAATCTTTGTTATAAATTCAGTTCTAACTTAAGTTCCGTAAATAATAATATTAATTATAAAAACAAAATAACTATACTTAGTCTAAAATTCAGTCAAAGTATAATTAGTTTTATTACCTGTGGGTTGTTTTAAATTAGAAAATAATAAATCTAATATAAACAATTCTTTCATAAATACTTACAATATTATTAATGAGTATTCTTTTAAAAGAGTTTAATAATTATAATTTAGATATAACAGTTGTGAAACGAGAGACAAACTAGCAAACTTCTATAATTTTTTTGATCATACAAAAGCTTAAATTGTTTAATTAAGAAAAAGTTCTTTAAAACTTATGGTATTTTATTTACAATATTAAAACTTATAAGCTATTATAATTAACTATTAATAATTTACAAATTTTAAATATAATTTTGACAAACAGAAAAATCTTTTTAAAATATGAGTTATTAGTTTCTTTCGTTATAATATAGTTCTAATTTAAATATTTTTAATTATTTTATTAATTAATTAAATCAATCTTAAGATAATATGTATAATTCAAAATTATTTTAATAAACAATAACTTTCTCAAATGAATCTAATTGACCAACTTTTATTAATCCGCTATGATTTAGTTTACTTGAATCTACTAGCAAAAAACACTTTTTTGAGTTTTTTATTAACATAATTATAAATTCATACTCATGATAATTATTTATATAAACGTTTCCTTTATCATCAATACTTTGTGCTGTTATAAATGTTTTGTCGAATCTAAAATTTTCTATTTGTTTTATTGATGTAGATCCGCATATTATATCTGATGATTCTAGTAACTTACCACCGACCATAACAGAGTTTTTTATGAAACTATTTTTCGAAGCCTTACATAGTATATTAATTCCGTTTGTGACAAAAGTATTTATGCTTTTATTAATTTTAGTTGTAAATATTTCGCACGTACTACCTGCCCCAACAAAAATACAATCATCAATATCAATATAGTTGATAGCATCTAATGCTACTTTTTCCTTTAAATCTATATTTTTAATATCGATTTTTTTTATACTTTCTATTGGATTTTTCGAAGTTGATATAACCTCTAGGTATCCATAACTTAATTTTATTAAATTATTTTTTTCAAGTAAATGTAAATCTCTTCTAAATGTCATTTCATTTATATTGTTGATTTTTGCAAACTTTAGTATAGATCTTGATGTGTGAGTATTTTTGGTTAATAAAAAATTTCATATTATATTTAATCTTTCTTTATTCATTTAATAAAATACCATAATATAACATTAATTTAATAATACTTTTTCAAAAAAATGTTATTTTTCCTTTCGAATCTTTTAATACAACAGTTTATTGTTAAAAAATTAATTAAAAACTGTTATATTGTTATTTTACTTAAATAAATAAAAAAGGCAATATTAAGGTGAGAGGAGGATACTATTAATATAACTATATTTTAATAGTAGTTATAAATGTAATATGGAAAATATATTTAATAATCAAATTAAAAATCAGCCATTGTTGATACTAAAAAATATCAAAAAAAACTTTGGTAATGTTAATGCATTAAAGGGTGTTTATTTAAGAGCTTTTAATGGAAAAGTAATGGGAATACTTGGAGAAAATGGTGCTGGAAAATCTACCTTAATGAACGTATTAAGTGGTGTAATACAAAAAAGTTCAGGTGAGTTGATTTGAAATAATAAGACACTAAATAACTTTAAGAATGTTAAAGAAGCTGAACGTATTGGTATATCAATAATACATCAAGAGATTGCTTGTTTTAATGATATGAATGTTTTAGATAATATATACGCTGGTCATGAGATTAGTTGTTTAGGTTTTATAAATTACTCTAAACAGAGAAAAAAAGTTAAAGAGATATTTAAATTACTAAGATTAGAAATAGATTTAGGTAGTATGATGAACAGTTTAACTATTGCAGAACAACAGATGGTTGAAATTGCCAAAGCTATTTTAAGAAAAAGTAAGTTGATTATCTTTGATGAACCTACTTCATCATTGAGTAAGTCAGAAGCTGAAGTACTGTTTGAAGTAATTCAAAAACTTAAAAAAGAAGATATTGCAATTTGCTATATTTCTCATAAGTTAGAGGAAATT
This sequence comes from Spiroplasma corruscae, assembly GCF_002237575.1. NCBI lineage: Bacteria > Bacillati > Mycoplasmatota > Mollicutes > Entomoplasmatales > Spiroplasmataceae > Spiroplasma > Spiroplasma corruscae. Next base: position 780,012 of record NZ_CP022535.1, on the reverse strand, counting down.
CCTATTATCTGCGATTTTATAACAATTATAAGAGATGGAAATTTTATTGGAGAGTATACAGTAAATGAACTAAATGAAGATGAAATAATTAGTAAGATGGTAGGAAGAGAAATTAATGAAAAATATCCTCTAAAAGATCATATAGATAACAAAGAAATTATTTTAGAAGTCGAGGAATTATCAAACTCTTTTGTTAAAAATATAAATTTTAAATTATATAAAAATGAGATTTTAGGTTTCTCAGGTTTAGTGGGTGCTCAAAGAACAGAATTATTTAAATCACTAATAGGATTTTATCCAATAACAACAGGCAAAGTTTTATTAAATAATAAACAAGTTTATTTAAAAAGTGTCGGTAGTTCAATAAAAAAAGGCATTTATTATGTAACTGAAGATAGGAAAAATGATGGTTTATTATTAAATGAGTCAATAAGAAAAAATATTTCATTATCTTCACTTGATAAAATATCAAGGTTTGGATTTATTGATTTTAGTAAAGAAAAAAAGTTAGCAAGAAACTATATAAAAAAAATGTCAATTAAAACATTAAGTCCAGAAACATTCGTAGGAACAATGAGTGGAGGTAATCAACAAAAAGTACTATTAGCAAAAGCATTTGCAGCCGAACCAAAAATAATGATTTTTGATGAGCCTACAAGAGGTGTAGATGTTGGTAGTAGAAGAGAGATATATGATTTGATATATGAAGCTAAAAGAAATGGAATAGGTGTAATAGTAATTTCGAGTGATTTACCTGAAGTTATAGGTTTATGTAACAGGGTAATGGTAATGAAAAGTGGAAAAATCACAAATATTATTAATGGTGATAGTTTAAGTCCTGATGAAATAATGAAGTATTCAATATAGAAAGTTGATAGTATGAAAAAAATAATATTCAAAGATAGCCAAGAAATAGTTTTAAATCATGTTGATATAAAAAAAGTTTCAGAAGAGATTGCTATTGAAAAACATTTCCAAAAAAAATGTGAAAAAAAACTTGATTATGTATATTTGATATCTTCTTATAGAGATAGTGTAATTAGTAAATTACAAAATAAAATATCAAGTATTAATAATAAGAAACAAGATTATCTAAATTTAAATGAATATAAATTCAAGAATTTGGATATCACAAAAACTGAGTATGAAAAAAATATAAAAGAAATAGAGAGTGGTAAGTTTAAATCTACGAGCTTGAAAATAAACTCTCTTAATAATAAAATTAATAGGAAAAAAAATAAGTGGGATAAGTTAATCTCTAAAAGATCTATAAGTAACAAGAAATCAATAACTATTTATAATGAGAAAAAACAAAAACAGTTAGATTTAATATATAAAAAGACTAAGTCTTTGCTTGATGATATTGATAAAAACAAAATAAAAATACAGGAGTTAGATAAAAAATATTATCAAGATAAGGTAAATAAATTTGAAAATGATAAATATTCTACAAAATTAAAAAAACTTGAGATTGATTTAGAGAATAAAACAGTAGGACCATTAGAATATCAAGATAAAAAAAATATATGTATCGAAAAAAGAGATTTAGTTATTGATAAAACAAATGCAATTGTAGAAACGAAGTTTTCAAAAAGATTCTCATGAAAAATAAATACTAAATTTGCATTTAGCTTTATAAATAAGAAAAAAGCTATTAATAAAACTCTTGGTGGTTTAAATGCCATTAAATTGGTATTTATAATAATGGCGTTTGCAGTTGTTGTAGGTATTATTGAACCCGGATTTTTTACCCCTAATAACTGAAAAAATATACTTTATTTAAATGCTGATATTGGTTGTATGGCATTAGGAGTAACTGTAATAATTCTTACTGGTGGTATTGATTTGTCCATTGGTTCTACAATGGCTTTTGCAACAGCATTAGCCGCAAAGCTTATTTTAGGTGGGACTAATATCTGAATTTCTTTATTAGCGGTGATAATGTTTTGTGGATTTTCAGGTTTAATTTCAGGTTTGTTTGTAAGTGTACTTAAATTTCCATCATTTATAATAACACTTATATTAATGATGGTATGACGTGGTGCAACGCAATTTTTACTTGAAAATACATCTCAATCATTTGATAATTCAACATTAACCAGTATAATTCAAACAAAGTTTCTAGGTTTAAGTGCAGTAGTTTGAATAATGTTTTTACTAGCAGCACTTTCATTTGTAATTTTAAGATTAACTGTTTATGGAAGACATGTTTATGCAATTGGTGGAAATTATAGAAGTGCTCAACTTTCAGGAATAAAATCTAAAACCATACTAACATCTGTTTATGTTTTTGGAGGTCTATGTATAGGTATTGGATCTGTAATTTATGCTTCAAGGATACAAACAGCTAGTCCGTCTGCTGGTAATGCATGAGAACTAGATGCTATTGCTTGTGTAGTTTTGGGAGGTACATTATTAACAGGTGGTAAAGGAGGAATATTCTTAACAGTATTAGGTTGATTTACATTAAGTGTACTAAAAAATGCTTTGAACTTAATTGGGTTATCTAGTGATATTCAATCAATTTTAAAAGGATTGATAATAATGGTCGCAGTTTTATCAAATACAGAATATAAAATTACAAATAAAATAAAAACTTGAATAATTAAGCAATATACTTTGCTTAAAACAATTTAATGGAGGAAAAAATATGAAAAAATTATTAGCAGTATTAGCAGGTGTAAGTTTATTTGCAACATCTGCTTCATCAGTAGTTTCTTGTGGTGACAATAAGAACTCAATAGGACTATTAATATCAAATTTCAATAATGATTATTTTCAAAATATGATGAACGCAGGGAAAAGTTATGCCAATGAAAAAGGATATCAATTAAATACATACGATTCTAAAGCTGATGTTAGTGGTGCTACAGACCAAACAAATGTTCAGTCATCTATGACAAAAGGTGATAAAGCAATAATAATAAATCCAGCAAATGTAAAAAATAACAAGGCAATTAAACCTGCTTTAGATGAAGATATACCTGTAATAAATATAGATACAGAATATGAAAGTACTATATCAGATAGGGGTGCTGCTGCATTTGTGTCAGAGCAAGAAAAAGCAAGTCAAAAAATGTTTCAAGCAATTTATAAAAAAATATATGGTGAATTACCAAGTGAATCTAATAAAAAAAATAAAGTTAAAGTCTATGCGATGTGATCTAATCAAGATAATGATGCTGAACGTAAAAGATTTAAAGGATTTGTTTTAAACAATGAAGATTGAATTGAAATCGTAAATAGAAAAAATACTGGTTCATATAATCAAGGAAGTATTGCGAAGGGTAATGAAAATACAGGAGATGCTGCTGGTGACGTCCTAACAAATGAATGAGCTGGCGAATACTCAGCTTCAAAAGCGCATGTGATTTGGGCAGGAAACGATCCAATGGCATTAGGGATGAAAAAAGCAATTGACTTATCAGAATCATATAAATCTTGATTCACTAGTAAAGTAGATGAAAAGGATGCTGGATTTATTGCTGGTTTTGATGGTTCAAACGATGTTGCAAAAGATGTCGCTGCTTGATCAAGCACTTCAAGAAATCATATATACATAACTGTAAAACAAGAATACAAAAAAATTGTTGAAGCAGCCATTGATAAAGCGATTGAATTAATTGATGCAAAAGAAAAGGATGCTACAAATCCTGCTAAACAGTTCACAAATGCAACAGAAGTTGATGCAAGTTTAATATTTGCACCAGGTGAAGAAAAATAATTTAATATATATTTTTAATAGAAAGATTATGTCTTTCTATTTTTATTTTTTTATAGATACTTATTAAACTAAGGAATATAAATATTTAATACTTCTTTCATTTTAATAATTATTAATCTAAAATAGATTATTAATAAAAAATTGTATAAATATTTATTAATATTCTGTTACTTATATAATAAAAATATGTTTGTAAATTGTAAATAATATATAACTAAATACAAGAATTCAATATCAACTTATTATATTTTTCTTTTATATTTCAATAAATATTAATTAATATATTTTTGTGCTTAATATATTTTTGTAGGATGCGAATTAATATGTTTTCTCTTTTAATAGTAAATTATTTCATAAATACTACTACCCTCAATTTCAATAATGTTAAAAATATCATTAACATCAAATAATATATTTGTTATCATATTTTTTTATAATACATGCTTTGTTTTAGGTTTTAAAAATAATATTCATATCTAAAAAGTATGAATTTCTTTTCAATACTCATGTATAACCATAACTAACAATTTTTATTCATCTATATTAAAAAAATTATCATTTCTGCAATTTTTTTAACAGATAATTAATCGGAATTGATATGATTGAAAACAGTACATTATATTATTTAATTAGTATTGGAAAATATTACTGTGTTCTTTGATTCTTTCAATGTTTTTCTTTTAATTATATATGGTCATATTTTTGTAGTGTGCAAAAAGTACACGCATTGAATTTTTTTCTTTTATTAATGAAGTTGTTATAGTTTAAAATTTAAAGAATAAAAAATAAATTACAATGAATTAAAATCTATTATTTTCCTTTGAAATCTCTATTTATTTTAGTTCTAAATACATTATACTTTTTTTCATTTCATTTAATCTTGAATTTAATAAAAATTTTTAATATATTTGATAAACTTTTGTTATACATATACCAGAGATTAAAATTATTAGCATATTTGCCTACGAAATTGTTATATGCATTTTAAAATATTTTATTAATTAATTATTTTATGCTCAGGACTCTAAAATAACACCAAAGTTTTACCACATTCCTTAATATAAATATGTGTGTAAAATGGTGCATAGGCAAAACTTTTATTTTAAATTTAATTAACTAAATTTTAGTTTTTATTTTCCTAATACAATACCTTTTTAAAAACATTCTGTAGTTAAAATAATTATCCCTATAAAGTTAACAAATTATTAATAAGTACATTATTATTTTTTACTTTTTGTTGTACAATTGTTTTTATGAATAAAAGCACTAGGAGAAAAATTTCTATATAATCAAGTTTTATATAGGTATATCCTAAAAATCATACAAATAGCTTTCAAAAGTTTTAATATTATTTAATTTATTTAATAGTTATCTAACCACTTTCATTCTGTCTGTTTAGTTATGCATAAATTAGTTTTTTTTATAAGACCACAACTCATTAAATTATACTTGTGTTATAGTAGCTTGTTATTTATACAAATATAACAAACTAACTATAGTTAGAAATTGTGATAATTATTTAACTTTAACTTTTTTCAGCTTAAATTAATTATTATTTAAATGTATAATAAATTATAGAGTTAAATTATTAGTTTAGTTTAACCAAACGGATGTATTATTAATTACCAAAAAAATCTTTTAAAAATTAAATCAAAGAATAATGTACTAAATGTTAATAATAAAAATTGACACTTATATTATTAGTTGTTTATAAAGTAATAATAATATAAGTATAAAAAAAATTACAACAACAAGGTTGCCGCAATCAACTTTAATAAGGTTATGTAGGGTATCTGACTATAAAGGTTTTTATAAACACATGCAAGACATTTCAATAATTAATTTAAGTCCTATTGTTAATAACAATGCATAATTATTAACATAATGATTTATTTGATAATATGGATTTTAAAAAATACTATTACATTCAAAAAAATAATTGTTATTAATTAATAACTTAATTATAAGTTGTTGATAAGTTAATTCTCTAAGTTAATAAATTATATATGGTTATATTGGCTCTAATTTATATAAAATTTTAAATTAAACTGTACTAAATTAATTTATGTAACAATAGAATTAAAATGAAAGTTTATCAATATTAAAATTATATATTTTAAATTAAATTTATTTCAAAAAATGAAAAAAAAACCTAATTATGAAAAATAATTCAGTTAATAGTATTAGAAAATATTAGTGTGTATTATTTTTGTTAAGTTATGCATACTAATATTATTAGCAAAATTATCGCAAATAAGTAAGATGTTATAAAGCTATATTTTATTAAATTTTTAAATCAAATTTGATAACCTTTAATGTATTTAATAAATTTTACTAAGGTTCAAATAAAAAAAGGTAATATTAATAAAATACATATAAAAATAATTAATAATTTTATAGTCATATATTTACCTCACAAGAAGATAATACATCAAATAATAATTAAAATAGGAGAAAAATAAAGTATGAGTAAAAAAGTTTTATTAGCATGTGCCGCAGGACTGAGTACTTCAATGATGGTGCAAAAAATGAAAGAAGCTGCAAAAAAACAAGGATTAGATTATGAAATCTGGGCACAACCTGTTTCTACTGCTATATCTAAAGTTAATGAAGTTGACTATGTTCTTTTAGGTCCACAAGTTCGCTATGAACTAAATAGATTTTTAAAAGAATCAAAAGAAACTCCGGTTGAAGTAATAGATATGAAAGCATATGGAACAATGAATGGTGAAGCAGTTATTAACGCCATTAAGGATAAAATTAAGTAATGTTTTCAATATTTAAAAAGAAAGATAAAGATACTTTTATTAAAGGTAATTCAAATTTAGGTGTAATAGATAATATTAAAAGTTATTACACTAAAAAAAACATATTTAACATATCATATCCATTTGATAGGTGCTTTTATGGAATCATTAAATTATCATTTAGTACTTTTAAAAGTGGTAATTGAAGAAATATAAAGGATATTAATGTAGGAGATATATTTAAGTCAAAAGTTAGCCGAAATAAGTTTACAATTACTGAACTGAAAATGTTTGAAGTATATGAAATAAAAACAATAATTGATGATATTGAGTATTGAACAAGGTTTGAAGTTAAAAAAATTAAAAATAATAAAACACAAGTTAACTTTTCTGAATCATTAAAGTTTCCAAGAGCAATTTATGGTTTTAAAGGCACTATTGCAAAAATGAACTTTAATAAAAATTTTGATAAGAAAGCTAAAGAAATTGTTTTAAGAATACATGAGGAAGTGAAGAACATTGATATCAATTCAGTTTAATAAGCAAAATAAAAAAAATATAAATTTAATAACAATAAAACAAACTGAGTCGAATTCCTTACAATTTTTTGATAATTTAAATATGTATGAACTATCTTTAAATTACACAGAAAATATTTCAGAAGTTTATGAAAGAATCGGTTCAATAAAATTAAATAAAAAAGATGTAGTACAATTTGATCTCAATTATGTTAGAAATAAAAACAATGACTCCCTAATTTTTATAATTGAAACGATTTATAAAAATTATTGGAACTTATATACAAAAAAAACAAATCAAAAAAATTCAGATATTAATATCATATTTGTATCAGATGACATTGATAATTACATTGATACTATTATTCAAATAAATAATTTAGTAAAAGTTGTTTATGAATCTAAAAATTTAGCTGATACGGATTCATATGATGATGGTACTCCAATTGGATTCATAAATAAAACAAAAAACTTATTAGATTTAAAAGATAAAAATGTAACTGTTAGCATACTTAACAATGATGATATAGTTAAAAATAATTTAAATTTAATTGCAGCTGTAGGTGCAAATTCAAAAAATGAATCTCACCTATTAGAACTAAAGTATAATAATGACTCAAATAATGATTATATTTCATTAATTGGAAAAGGAATAACTTTTGATGCAGGAGGATACGCATTAAAGTCTAGTGAGTCAATTAGAACGATGCGATTAGACAAATGTGGAGCAGCTATTGTTGTTGGGGTATTTAAATACTTAGTTTATACAAAAGCAAAAATTAATTTAGTTTGTGTAATACCATTAAGTGAGAACATACTCGGTAAAAATTCAATACTACCAAGCCAAGTTATAAAATCATATTCAGGAAAAACTGTTCAAATAGATAATCCTGATGCTGAGGGAAGATTAGTGTTGGCTGATTCAATGAGCTATGCACAAGATAAATATAAATGTAAAGAAATAATAACAATCGCTACTTTAACTGGTTCAATCACAATAACATTAGGAAAATATATGACCGGTTTATTTACTAATAATTATAAACTAGCAAATAATTTTAAAGAGATTGTTGATAAGACTGGCGATGAGGTTTGGTTATTACCAATTCATCGAGAAAATAGAAAGTTAGTTCAGGGTGCTGAATTAGGAGATATTACTAATAGTCCAATAAAATCAAGACATGGTAGTTCTTCACAAGCAGCAGCGTTCTTGCAAGAGTTTGTATTACCTAATACTGATTTTATTCACTTAGACATTGCTGGAACAGCTGTTATTGATAATAGATCTAGTGGGGTAATGGTAAGAGGCTTGATTAGTTATTTATTAAAAAAATAAAGGGGGGATTTTTAATGGGTAAGAATCGTAAAATTAAACCGGAAGGGAAAGGTGCCAAATATTGATTTGATGAAAAACTAATGCCAGCAATGACAAAGTTTGCAAGTCAAAAACATTTAACAGCCATTCGTGATGCATTTGGAATCTTAACACCAATAATTATTGGTGGGTCCATAGCTTTTCTTTTAGGAATACTTATATTTGGGGCTGGAGGTAATACACAAACCTCTCTACTAGGATTACTTGCAAAAGCGACTGGTAATGTAACAATCGAATATGCTTCAGGTACTAATGCTGAATCTTGAGTATTAAATGGTTCTTGAAATGTAGTAAGTGAAATTGGTGAAAAGATTTTTCAAACTATATTCGATTATAGTATGGGGACTTTCTCAATTATGATTGCTTCGATGTTAGGTTATATATATGCAGAAAAAAGAGGTTTAAAAGACCCAATGTTTGTTGCTATCTTTAACTTAGTGTTATTCTTAATAACTGCGGCTACTTTTACAAGTTCTGGTAAATATTTTAACTATTTCTTCGATTCAAAAGGAATGCTTGCAGCAATAATACAAACATTCTTGGTCATTGAATTGTATAAATTCTTTGCAAACAATAAGAAGTTATTAATAAGAATGCCAAAATCAGTACCACCAATGGTTGCGACAGGTTTTTCATTATTAGTTCCAGTTGCAATGGTATTAATAATTGTATCAGGGATTAATACTGCGGCCTGATCAATTGGTAAGTATACTAATTGAGATATTACTAGCAGTTCTGGAAGTGTAATATTAGCTGGTGGAGAATATGGTTTAGTAGGTTTATTCTATAAAGCTGTTTCTGCACCAATAACAGCAATTATTTCTGGAAATAATGTAGGACTTGGTTTTGGAATGCTTTATCAATTTTTAGTAGGATTCTTTTGATTTTTTGGATTAAATGGATCTTCAGTTGTGAATGGTGCATTCTTACCATTCTTATTACAAATGTTTGTACAAAACGCACAAGCATTTGCAAGTATGGGATATGATGCAGCTGATGCAGCAGGAGAATTAGGGGTTGTAAATATTCAATTTTTAGAAAGTTATTCTCAAACAACAGGTTGAGGACACACTGGTGCCTTATTAATTGCTATTGCTATATTTGGTAGAGTGCGTGAACAAAAGGATGTTGCAAAATTGGCGGGAGTGCCAGCAATATTCTCAATAAACGAACCTGTAACTTTTGGTATACCAATTATGCTACACCCTATTTATGGAGTTGCAGCAATGTTTGCAATGCCGTTAACAACATTTGTTGCTTGGTTATTTGTAGGTCCATTGGGTTGAGTGAATAAATCATATATAATGGTTCCTTGAACACTGCCTCCAGGAGTTGGTGCTTTATTGTCAACTGGTCTTGATTGGCGAGCAATGGTGTTATCTTGGTTTTGCCTGGTCATAGCCTTTGTTTGATATATTCCATTCGTAATAATTGCAAATAAATATCATTTTAACTTAAATGTTAAATCATATATTGATCAAGGAATGGTTAAAAAAGATGCTATTCAAGCAGTATTAAATGACGATAAAGTCGCAAGAGAAGAGAGTTTAGCAAGAAAAGTTGCTAAAAAAGAACTACGAAAAGCTAATATAGCAGAAAGAAAAAGAATTAGTAAGTTACCAACAGAAGAAAAGGTATTAATATTACATGAATTAAAAATGGTTAAAAAACAAGAAAAATCATTAAGAAAACTAGATGAAAATATTAAAGTTATTACAAAGGCAGATAAAGTTTTAACTGTTGATTTAGTTGAATATGGTGGTTATAAAATTAGAATTAATGGTAAAACTGTTGCAACTGCTCTAAATGAAGAAAAAATGGATGATATGACAACTAGAATTGCAAAAGCGAATAATATAAATGAATATAAAGTAATTAATAAAGGTGAGATATTGAAAGTAGTAAAAGTTGAGGATTAAAATGAAATATGCATTTATAGGAACTTGAAGAATGGCATATGAATCCATTAGAGATAATATTAGTTTATTAAAAAAAGGTGATCCAAAAGGTGATGCTCTTGTTAGAGCAATTTCTTATATTGAAGATTTTCCATATTTTAAATCTGTGGGATATGGTGGACTTCCGAATGAAAATTGTGAAGTTGAACTAGACGCTGGTTTTATGAATGGAAATACTTATCAAGTTGGGGCAATTGCTGGTGTAAAAAACGTTAAAAACCCAATTAAATTAGCTAGAGAATTGTCTTACTCAAAATTTAATTCATTTCTAGTCGGAAATGGTGCAGAAGAATATGCAAGAGATAACGGTTTTGAAATGAAAGATATGTTAAGTGGTAGAGCAATTCAGCATTATGATTTAAAACTGAAAAAAATGAAGGAAAATCCAAATCTTTCTCCGTATGATGGTCATGATACTGTTGGAATGGTTTCACTAGATGTTGATAATAATATGTTTGTAGGAACTTCAACTAGTGGATTATTTATGAAGAAAAGAGGTAGGGTTGGAGACTCGCCAATAGCTGGAAGTGGATTTTATTGCGTTTCAAATATTGGTGGAGCAACTGCTACTGGTCTTGGTGAAGACATATTTAAAGGTTGTTTATCATTTCAAGTAGTTGAAAAAATGAGAAGTGGTGTTAGTGTTAAAGATGCTCCGCAATTAGTTATCAAGGAGTTTAATGATACATTAAATAAATATAATGGAAGTTGTGGTGCAATATCAATAGTTGCACTTGATAAAGATGGTAATTGAGGTGTAGGAACTAATTGTGAATTTTCTTTTGCTGTTGGTAATCATAGTCAAGAAGTAAAAATTTATTTAGCTAACCCTTCAGATGACTTAAGTAAAATAGATATTACCATCCCTTCTAAGGAATGGTTAGAAAATTATGATAAAAAAAGAAGGGAAAAAATTGAATAATGAATAAAATTGATTGAGAAAAGATTAGTATGACTATTATATCTAATGTTGGAGAGGCCAAATCAAATGCTATTCTTGCTATTGATGAAGCTGAAAATGATAACTTTAAAGATGCTGAAATTTTACTTAAAAAATCTGAAGAGTTAATGATATTAGCAGAACAAGAACATATGGAAGTTATTGTTCAAGAAGCACAAGGAATTAAACACCCTTTTAAATTGTTGTTCGTACATGCAGAGGATCAAATGCTTAATACTCAAACAATAATTATAATGGCAAAGAAATTAATTAATATATACAAAAAAATATCAAAATAAACTTGGATAAAATCAAGTTTATTTTATTAAAAAATAATAAAAAAAATTTTTTATTATTTCTAATAGTAATATTATTATATGAGCAAAGAAAAAATTACATATCATAGTATTGCAAAAAAAGCTGGTGTTGGTGTTGGAACAGTTTCAAGATACTTTAATAACTACAATATTTCTAATGAAGCAAAACAAAAAATTAAACAAGTTCTTGATGAAGTTGAATATGTACCAAATTATGCTGCTTCAACGTTGAAAAAACCGATCAAGGACGTATATTTAATTGTGCCATTTAATAGTGAAGAAAAAGCTAATATGGAAATTGTTAATGGAGTAAAGAACGCTTTAGTAAGAGAAAAAATAAATTTTTTTGTCTTTATCTCATCTGAATTTAGTGAAATTTACAAGGAAGATTTAAAAATCTTACAATTTAGAAACTCTTTTGGTTTAATACTTTTATTGCCTAAATTTACTACTAAAGAATTATATGAACAAATTGAAAAAATTAAAACAACTAAAGTAATTGTTTATAATAGAAAATTAAATAATGTTGATTTTGAAGGTATTAATGACGAAGAAATGTTTAAAGAGTTAGCTACATTAATTGATAATAAATATAATAATAAAAATATTGCTTTTATTGGATTGGATGACGAGGATTTAACAAGTGGTTTAATTAGAACAAAGTCATTTATAAATAATGTATATAATAATAATGTTTTTAAACATCAGTTAAAAGCCAACAATCATGAAAGTGTTTATGAAATAATAGAAGATATTATTAACAAAGATAAACCTGATATATTTGTTTGTGCAACACATACTATTGCATTATCGGTACATAATTATTTATTAGAAAATAATATAAGAAATAAATATATAGTAACAGATATAACTAGATTAGGTAAAACTCAGAATATTAAAAACTTTGACATTTCAATAATTATTGATTATGCCTCTCTCGGTTATAGAATTGGAAATAAATTATTAGGAAAAGATAGTAATTTGGAAAAATTATACAAAATAGTATAATTTTTTTGTTTTATAGTATATAATTGAATTGTTGGAAACGTTTCCAATAGAAAGGATTTTCTATGAGTAATAAAAAGAAAAAAGACGAGAAAATTGACATTGATTTTAAATCTTGATCTAATGAATTAGTTGAATATTTAGGTGGTAAAGAAAATATATTATCAGTTACACATTGTCTAACAAGATTAAGATTAGTTCTTAAGGATGAAACATTTGTTCAAAAAGAAAAAATTGAGGATTTAAAAGGTGTAAAGGGTTTATTTAGATCCTCTGGGCAATTTCAAATTATTATAGGAACACAAGTTGAAAAATTCTTTAAAGAATTTGTAATAATATCAGGTGTAGAAGCAGTTTCTAAGGAAGAAAATAAAAAAATAGCTAATCAACAACATGGAAACTGGTTTTTAAGAGCATTAAATTTTTTAGGAGAAGTTTTTATACCAATTGTACCTGTATTGGTTGCTGGTGGTATTATTTTAGGCTTTAGAAATATATTAGAAGCAGACTTTGATGGTTTTGTAATTGTAAAATCAGGGAAGTTTTGGCAAGGTTTAGATGATTTTTTATGAATACCAGCACAAGTGTGTTTTTGATGATTACCAGTGCATATATGTTGAAGTATCTTTAGAAAATTAGATGCAGATCAAGTTTTAGGAATTGTTGTTGGTCTATGTTTATTAGTCCCTCCATTATTAAATGTTTATGATGTTTCAAGTGCGGCTGGAAATAATAAAGAATTTGAATGAATTTGAGATGTAATGGGTAAATTAGAGAATGGTTCTTTTGATTGAGGATTTATGAAATATCCATGAAAGATTCAATATACTGCACAAGTAATACCAGCATTTGCTATTGGAATTACCGGAGCTTATATTAATAAATGAATTAAAAGAAAATCACCAGCAGTATTAAGCCAAATACTTGTCCCACTAGTAACAATACTTCCAACATTCACATTAGCAATGTTTATAATTGGTCCAATTGGATTCATATTTGCTTCTGTTATTAGTTTTGGAATCTCTTGATCATTTACTAATTCAATTGCAAAATACTTTTTTGGATTTATAATTGGATTAATATATGCACCAATTGTATTAACTGGTATACATCACTTATTTAATGCAGTTTTTGTACAAGATACAATTCAAAATGGTGGTAATTTCTTATTTATAGGAACTTGTGCGCAAGCTATTGCCCAAGGTAGTGCTGTGCTTGGTTGGGTATTAATTAATAGAAAAAATCCTAGATCTAAAGATGTAGGTATTCCATCAATTGTATCTGCTTACTTAGGTGTAACAGAGCCGGCAATGTATGGAATTAATTTAAAATACATGTATCCATTTGTTGCAGCTTGTATAGCAACAGGTTTAGGTTTAGAAATGGCTGTTATTTCAGGGGTTAGTTCAACTAATTCAGGTAATGGTGCTTGATTAGGAATCTTAAATGTACAAGTTCAGTCAAAAATAAATGGTGTAATTACATGACCTGGAACTGGTTATTTATGATTTATGATATCAATGTTAATAACAGCAGGTACTTCACTCGGTCTTACAATGTTATTCTCTAAATTTAAATACTTTAAAAAATTTAACATTGAACTAAAAGCAGCAGAATTATTAAAATAGAAAGGTAATTAAATGAAGAATGAATTTATCTACCAAATATTTCCACAAACCTTTTGTGAAGTTGGTAGTAAAAGAGGTATTGGAAATATAAAAGGAATTATTTCAAAATTAGATTATTTAAAGGCACTTGGTATAACTAGAATATGAATCTCTCCATTGACTAAATCACCATTTAAAGATAGTGGTTATGATGTTTCTGATTATTATAATATAAATAATATGTTTGGTAATATGGATGATTTCGAACAACTAATTATTGAATCAAAAAAAAGAGAATTGAGTATTATAATTGACATCGTATTCAACCACACTTCAAATCAACATAATTGATTTAAAAAAGCACTACTAGGAGATAAGAAATATTTAAATTATTACATTTTCAAAGACCCAGTTAACGGTAAGGAACCAACTAATTGAAAAAGTAAAATGGGCGGGTCAGTTTGAGAGTATGTTCCTAAATTAAATAAATATTATCTACATTTATTTGAAAAATCACAACCAGATTTAAATTGAAAAAATGAAGTTTTAAGAAAAGAACTTATAAATATATTAAAATTTTGAAGAGACAAGGGTGTTGATGGGTTTAGATTAGATGTATGTAATTTATATAGCAAACCAAAAGATTATAAAGATGATGAAATAGGAGATGGTAGACGATTTTATACCGATGGTGAAGAATTGGAAAATTATTTAAAGTATTTAAATTATGAAGTATTTTGTAGAGATAAAAATATATTTACTGTTGGAGAAGTATCATCAACAACCAAAGAAAAGTCATTTAATTATGCTAAAAACAATAATAATGAGCTTGATTGTATATTTACATTTCTTCATTTAAAAGTGGATTACTTTAATAATTATAAATGAACATATATGAAACCTGATTTATTACAGTTTTGAAATATGCAAAAAGAATGGCAATTATATTTTCAAGAAAATGACTCAAACCTTGCATTATTTATGAATAATCATGATCAACCCAGAGCTATTTCTAGGTTCGGAAATGATAAAAGTTATCATTATGAAAGTGCAACATCTATTTTTGGATTTATCTCATTAATGAGAGGTATTCCCTTTATATATCAAGGTGAAGAAATAGGTATGACAAATATGCATTTTGATAATTTAGATGATTTTAAAGATGTAGAAACTATCGGGAATGCAGAAGAACTTAAAAATACAATTAATAATAATGATTTATTAAATATTCTAAGATCAAAATCTAGAGATAATGCAAGAAGTGTTATGCAATGATCATCTGATAAGTATGCTGGTTTTACCGAAGCTGATAATATTAACCTTCATATTAATAAAAACTATATAAATATTAATGTTGATAAACAAAAAAATAATACTAAATCAGTATTATATTTTTATAAGAAATTAATTGATATTAGAACCAAGGACCCAATATTTGTCGATGGTAAAATAGAATTCTTTAAAGAACAAAACTTCGCTTATAAAAGAATGTTAGATTATAGAGAAATATTAGTATTAACAAATTGAACTAGTTGTAAAGAAAATATAAAACTAAAATTAAAACTAAATGAATGAAAAGTGGTATTAAATAATTATTCAAGTATTAATAATAAAGTACTTGAACCATATCAGTTAATAGTTCTTGAAAGGATCTAAATGAAAAAATCTAACGAAAGAGATAAAACCAAATTTACAATTAACTCAAGTGTAGCGGTGACACTGTTTTCTACTCTTTTGTTTATAATAAGTGCAATTTATATTAGTTTAAATTTAAAATTTGAGTATTGGTATTTATATATAACTATTGTTGTGTGTCAATTATTAGTTTCTCTCATTTATACTTGATATATATTGTGTAGAATCGATATATATGGTAGTGAATACAACACTAAAACAAATATGAAATTAATACTTGCTATAATATTTTTAGAATTATTATTTTTAAATGTATTTGCATTCATTTACGGGTTATATAGTTACATAAGAATATTTTATAGAACTAAGCAAATAATTTAATTATTATTAGTAAGAAATAAAAAACATCTATAAGAAATAATTATAAATATCTTTGTTATAGATATTTTTTTATCATTATAAAATATGAATTTAAGATCAATTTCTATACTATTTTTTCTATAATATTGAAAATGTATAGTTAAAGGATTTTAGTGAATAGTATTAGAAAAAAATGAAAATAATTTGATTACTTGTATTAAGTTTTTTGATAACTATTTCTTTGAATATTATATTTACTCGCTAGTTATTTTTTCTAATGGATACATTGTAGTATTATCTAGTTTATTTAATTTTGTGAATTAAAGTTAGATCAAGATTTAGACTATGTTGAATAGTTAATTAGATAGTTTTCATAATATGCTGTTATATATGATTTGGGTTAAAAAGTAGATTTAAATAACGTAATGAATAACATTTTAAATGGTGATTCAAGTACTTAAAATTAATATAATAAACATTGATAAAGGTATTACAACTAATTATAGGAATTTAGTATTTTGTAAACCATTAAACTAAAATAACAAAGATTAAATATTTTAAAACATCTTTAAAAGCAGATGAATAAAGGATATATTCTAAAAATGACAAACCTTAAATTATTTAGTTGATTTGGTTTTTAATTTTATCTTAAGAGAGCAAAAATATATTAATAAAATAGATAATTATGATGTTCAAATAAAAAAAGACTTATTAATGATAACTGATGTGGACTAATTTATCTAAAATAATTATATAATTTTATATTATGTTAAAAAAGTTCTAGGAGTATTGGTATAAATAAAGTGTTATCAAATGATTAAATTATAATAATATATACTGTCTCAAAAGATAATTCATACAAGTAACTTTAAAAACATAATTTAGAAAATTAAAAGTTATTTTTTATATTTTAAGTGAAGACTTAAGTTTAATAAATAGTATTAATTATTAAAACGGAATAACTAAACTTGGTATTGAATTAAACTAAAAGATAATATGTTTTTATATTCATAGGTTGTTTAAATTACCAAAAAATTAATTAAATATAAACGTTGCCTTTAAAAGGATTAACAATACTAATGATATTATAACGTAAAAGGTGTTTTGATAATTATACTGTAACTATTAGATTTGGTTTAGAAAATTAATTAAAGAAGCAGACTTCTATAATATTTTTACTTTAATAACTTAGTTTTTAATATAGAGTTGTTAATCTACAATGAAAGATATTTAATACAAGATATTACGAAAATGAAAGTTAATATGTATTTATTGCTTTCCTTGATGTAAAAGGGGATTGTACCATAGGTAAAATTTATTATTATAGATCTAGCACAATAGCACAAAGTATAACTATAATTAATGGGTTTGCTAAATTATAATAAACAAATTAAATTATTTATAAATTTATATAAAAAAATCTTACAATTAATATGAAATTATTTAAAATTTGTAAGGTTTTTTTCATATTTAAAATATTTTAATACTATTTTGAATATAAAATACTTGTATAGTTTATAAAAGGAGTTTGTATATGCATATTATAAAAAATGATTATTATTATTTAGCTTTTAATAAAATAATAGCCAATAAAATAATAAATAATCTTAAAGAAAAGAAATTATGTGTTATTGATTTTGAAGCATTCCAATTATATAAAAGTAAAAAAGCGCTTTATTCACATATAAATATTAATGACATTCCGTATACTGTCTGTCTTAATGTAATTGAATATAATGAACAAATTAAAGAATTTGTAAGTAGTAATGAAGTAGTATATCAGTTTAAAGATGATTGAAGAAATGAGAAAGAATTATTACTTAAACTAGAAGAAATGGCTATTTTCATTGCAAATCATATTAAGTCTTATAAAATTGATACATTTTTATTTATGTCTAAGTTTCTAGAGGTTAGTGTTTTAAATTTTTTCGTTGACAAATTCACAAGTATAAAAGAGTTGAATAAATATTTACTGATTGATACATATGATCTATATGATTTTTTTTATGATTCAAAAACATTTAACGTATTATCATATAAGTATAAACCTAGTGATATTATAAAATCTTTTATGGAAAAGTTCGGTGATGAATATAGTAATGAACAAATTGGTAAAGATGGAATGAAACATTTTGACAAAATAACAAGCGGTAAATCAAGCAATATATTGAATTTTGATAAGGTTATTGATCATAGTTATAACGATCTAAAAAAATGTGTTGCTTTAATAAATTATTTGAATTTATTAGCTAATTGACCAGATGATAAAATATTAAACAAAGATTTTTTATAATAAATCATTTTATATTTAAATTGATAGAATTTATTTCTAGATTATTAAATCCTATTAGTTTATATCTATTGATTTTTAGTCTTGTATATCATTATAGAAATTAGGTAGAAGTAAGCTTAATAGATCAAAGTTAAAATCATAGATTTTCATGCTGTTAAGTAAATACTTTAATAAGATATAATGAACAAATAAAAAATAATCTTTATTTATGTATGAAAAATGAGAAAACATTACAAAAGATTTATAGGTTAAGGTAGGGTCATAACTATTACTTATTTAAAATAAAGGCTCTAAAAGAATTCGATATTAACAGTAAGTTAATAATTTTAAATATAAATATCAAAGTAAGTCAAATATTAAAGAGAATATGTATTTCTAATGAATTAAAGGCAAAGAAAAGGAAAGATAGTAATTAAAAGGAAGAATTATAAGTTAGAAATACATTAAGATATAAATAATTAGAAAAGAAGTTTAAATTAGCTAGTAAAGAATTATTTGAAAGGTCAATTCCTCCTTGTAAACTACTTTAGTGATGAATATATTGAGATTGAGTAAGAAGTAAAAGAAAATGATAATAACAACAAAATTATATAATTATTATGCATGAAGCAAGCTTATTATCTAGCTAAATATTGAATTAGTCTAATAAAACTATTATTTATTTCGATGTAAAAAAAATATTCTAATTATAAAACTAAATTAATTTTATTAAACTTATCAATAATATAAAAGTAAATTTGAAGTTCTAACATTTTGGTTATTTTTCAAATAAAAGGTGTAAACAAATAATTAAATTAATTAATTATAATAATGTAACTAATAGCTTTCCAGATATTTAATATTAATTAATTACTAGATTTATAAAACCATAAATAATGAGTTTTTTAATTATTTATTATTTTTTATAAAAAAAAAGAAAACCCAATAAAATTAAAATATCCCTTTATAAATATACTAATAATATTATAAAAACTCACTATAACACAACTCATTTTAAGAGAAGTTAAAATTTAAAATCATTTAAAACGCTAAACAAGGTTGGAATAAATGGAATCAGTTTTAAATTAGGGTTCATAATTCAAAGCATAAAACAAAAATGAGTTGTATAATTTTATATGACCTAGATTTTAAATTATTGTTAGTTACAGAATTAAATAAATTGAAAACTCTATTAGTAATTAAAATCTTTAAGAATATATATAATTATTCATTAGAATCAAGTAAAAATATAATAATTCAGTCAGATACAAATTTGCATTTTTTGTTAATTAATCTTAATTATGTTATTAAACTAAAATTATAACTTATTAAAGGACAAAAAATAGTTTGAAGAATAATGACCCAACATTAAGAATGTGTATTTGATTGAAATGAATAATTATAAAACATATTGTATAAGATTTGATAATATTAAAACCTTCGGTAAATATTTAAATTAATTTATTAATAATTTATAAATATTAAAATCTAATCTATTAGACAAAAAAAGCACTTTTTTAAAAATTCAACTACTAAGATTATTTCATTCTTAGTTTAATTTCGTTAGAATTTTATAATTTTATATAGTATTATATTATTATAAATTATAATGTTAAATTAAATAAATAGCGTTTTTATATATTTAAATTAATAATAGATCGGGAAGGTAATTATGGGTAAAAATACATCAATAACAAAAACAAGTCATAATGATGCCGCGGTAATAGATAAAAAAACTTCAATAAAAAAACAAAATCATAATAAAACCCCAGTTGAGAAAAAAAATGTAAATAAATCTTTTAATATAACATGTTTTGGATTGTTAAAGTTTTTTTTAAAAATCCTTATTAATGAAAAATCATATACTATATTTTTTATAGTTACAAATATTTTCTCAATTATTGTTTCTCTAGTATTTAATTTAATAACTAATGAAAAAACAAAAAATCAATTATTTGATTTTTACGCTATAATATATTCATCTGTTTTAATATTTTTGTTAATAGTAAGGTTTGTAATGTTTTTCTATGTAAAAAAAGAAGAAGATAAAACAACTTTTATCATTATTTCAAATGCTGTTTCAAGAACTTTATATTTTTTTACAATGTTATTATCATTGGTCCTGCTAGTATTGTTTACAATATTTTTATCTTATTTATATTTTAATATAATGTGTCTATTCATTAATCGTTTTGAAATATCTAGTTTTGTTATGAGGAAAACAACTACATTTTTAGTATTTAATATATTAACAAATATTTCGCTGTTATTTTTCATTGTTTTCTTTGTAATAGTTGCAGGTTCTCAAGCTACAATTATTACTACTACTGTACTATTATCGTTATCATTTGTTGCAAATATACCTTTAAAACTAATTACAAATAATTATCAAAATCTTAATTTAACTTTTACTAAATTAGCTTTTCGGGTTAGTGATGTCTATGATACCATTAATTTACAAGACAAAATTAAAAATAATAAAACAAAATATAATACTTTATCTAATACAATTAATAATTTTTACACAAATTTTGAAGATCGTCTTTTATTAAAAGATAATTTTTCACAAGGAGAATCAATTAACGAAAGATATTATAATTTATGAGATAGTGTTTTTAATATAATTAATAAAAATAGTGGTGAATCTAAGTTGTATACTTTAAAAGGTAAGGTGTTAACTTTAAATGAGCAAATGAATAAAGCACCCAATTTATGAAATGATAAAAATGTAACTATAAATTTTAAACTTAAAGATTCATTTATGAATATTAATGAAATTACAGAACTATATAATAATTTATCTAATGATGATTACAAGAAACCATTATTGAATGATTTTATTAATTTTTATAATGAGTTAACTGCTTCAACTATTGATCTTCAAAGCACTTATCCTAATTATTTTTCTACATTTATTCATTTATTATCAGATGATAAATTTAAAAGTGAAGTAATTAGTGAAGAAGGTAGTAGACTTGATTTTACAACTACAGATTTAGATTCAATTTATAATTTGGCAGTAAACCCAGATCCATTGGAACCATATGGTAAGTTAACTTTAACAGATATTGCAACCGATAATTCAATTAGAAACTTTTTTTATAATGATTTTTATTTCCCTGTATCATTTGTTGTAAGTGTTTTAGAAAATTATTTTATTAATTATACAAGTAAATTTTATTATATTTCTAATTATAGCTTAGTTAATGATAGTAATTATAAAAATTATCAATCATTAAGAAATCAAGTTGACCTATTCTCGTATTTAAATCCATTTTATGGTGTTTGAGCATCATATACACTATATTCAGGTAATTCATATAATAATGTATGATTCTCAAATCAAAGTGTTTCAAGCATTAATTTTGAGGATCAAGAAAATATTTTTTTACCTTATACAACATATTCATTTAAATTAGATCAAAACAAAATAAGTAGTGGTTCAACAAATAACTACTATAATCCTATGAATACAGTTTCATTAATATTAGTTGCTTCTTTCTTAATGATGATTTATTCTTATTATGTATTTACCAAAAAAGATATATCTTAATTAATTATGGTAATAATGTGGTTCACTTTCGAACCACTTTTTATTTAATACATTCATAAAAGTAGAACATTAAATATAGAATTTTTAAATTATTATTTTTAAGAGATATAGTTTTATGAATGACCTTAGTCATTAAATAATTATAAATGTAAAGTAGAATAGAAAAATTAAGAATAAATTAAGTGTTTTAAAAAGTTTTTGAATAATTTCAAATAGTGACCATTAATTTAACTGTGTTTATTTTGTAATATTTATTATAAAAAAAATACCATACGTAAAGAGTAAAAAGATATTAAAATAATTAATTCATTGCAAAGTTGAGATAAATAATTTTAAAATCAAAATTTAATACTTTTATTATTTTTAATAAAAAAATGTACAATAATATCTTAAAAGTACTTTAATAATTGATTTGTTATAACTAATAAATAAGATATTAATACAAAGATATTATGTTTGCCTTAAAACTTATTAATAAAATTTATTTATTATAAAGTATTAAAACTACTTTTTCTATGTTAAAGTACTTAAAGAATAATGATTTAAATAATTGGGAAAAATTTTTGCTTATTATGTTAAATTAATATATGAAATAAAGTTATTAAACTTTTCTATTAAAATTAATATTTTTATATTATTTTTAAACTAATAAGGCAATAAAGTTACATTTGCGTAAGTTCTAATATTTACTTTAGAAATAAAAATTTTTAATTTATTTTAAATTACTTAGAAACTATTAGTCAACGTAGTAAATATTTGTAAAGTTGACTTATTTCATAAATAATTTTATGATAAGTTAGTATCAATATTATATGAAAGGGAAAGTTTATGAAAAAAATATTAAGTATTTTATTAAGTTTTGGGTTACTTGTAACTTCTAACTCATTATTAAGTAATGTTGTTTCTTGTGGGGATAGTAGTTTTATAAAAGAACTTAGTTATAATAATGGCAAAAGTGATAGGGATGTAATCTCTATACTAACAGATGCAAAAATATTATATATAAATTCAGAAAGTAATAAACTAAGTATTAGTAGTGATAATAAATTAGATGAAGATTACAAAGATAGTGAAAACCAAGGAATAAATCCTTTTGGAATTGATGGGCTAGTTATTGATGGAGCATTAATTTTACCAAAGGATTATCAAAAGAATACAAATCCATTTGTTAAAGAATTAAAAGAAATATTTGATGAAACAATTAATTTGAATGGTTTAGAGTCAGAAAAAGAAGGAAGTGTCTTAAATTTATATGTATTTTCAATAAAGGGTAATAAAGGAGACTCTAAATTTAATATAAATGTTACTAATTTATATATTGAAAATACAATAGATAGTAATAAAGTAAAAACTTCATGAACTACAAAAGAGCTATATTATAAAACTGTAAGTCTTGTTTAGAGTTTTATTTTTAAACCTAACAGTTATTTTTTAAAAGAATATATTTTATAAATTCTAATATAAAAAACGCAGAAAATTAACTGCGTTTTATTTATATTAATTTTTATTCTACTTCGTAAATATCATATCCTTGATAAAATTCTCCTGACATTGAAGCTGGGATTTCAAATCAACCCATCCCTATAGTATATTTTATATCTAATTGTTTGTCATTTTCATAATTTGATAACTTACCAGAATGTGTAAACTTTTCAGCAACACTATCTGATTCTATGTATGAGTTAAATGAACCTCCATCATGACCATATATTAAGTTTGACCCTGGAAGAATATCAATTTTAGTCACTTTTTTACGAGATTCTTTATTATCTAATGAATTATATTTTATTTTAGTAAAGTTTATGAATTCAGTTTCATTTACTCTACTTTTAAAACTTTCATTTAAGTTATTGTATGTTACTTTTTTTAATTCAAGTGCCTTATCTTCTGTTTTTGTTTCTAATAAGCCTTTAGAAACTTTAATTTTTTTACTTTCACTCAATAAATTGTCATATAATGTTGCTCTATTTTCTTCGGTAAAATTATATTTTAAATTTAGTATACTATTTGGTTTAAAAATATTACCCATTGTGGGAACTTTAAAAGATATTGAGTCAATTTTTAAATCAGCTGTATTTAATAATTCTTGCGCATAAGTTGTAATACCTTCACTGAATTGAAGTAGTGTATTTTTTAAATATTCTAAATCCTTATTAACTGCACCTAAGTTTTCAAATGCAATTCCTGCAATACTTTTTTTATCTTTTTCGTCTTTTATTACATCATTTATTTTATTAAAAGCACCTTTATAAACATAAATATTTCCAAGGTCTTTATTAGCAAAAAACAATTGTGGATCAATATTTTGGTTTAGAGTTATAGTAACTTTCCCTGTATATGAACTATTTTCTTTTGGTGTTATATTATAAATGGCACCAACTCCGTCATCAACGCTTGGTTTTGCATTAGTAATATCAACTTGATTAATATCAAGAGATAGGCCATTAATATTGTTTAAACTATCTATAATTGATTTATCATTTATAATATAACCTTTTTGACCAATTGTCTGAGTAGTATCTATCGAACCATCATCTAACTTATTACCTGCAATAAATTGCTTTATCTTAACATCTTTTGATAAATCAATATTTGTATTTTTCTCTTCTTCAGGTTCTTTAGCAGTTGTTCCACAACTAACCACTGCCTGAGACACCATCATAATAGATAGATTTGAGTAAGCTAATATAGTTAAAAGTTTTTTCATTTATTCTCCTTTTAAATTATTTTAAAAATAAGTACATTTGTATCATATATAAGTAATTACTTATATATGAATATAATTTAGTAATAATGTAACTTTTATAATTATAAAATTTAAATACTTAGTTTTATAATTCAAAGATATTACAAACTTATTTTTATTATAATTTCCTTTGTTTTATTATATCAAATATAAACTATCTTATTATTAATAAAGTTTAAACATTGATCAAATAATTAATGTTTAAAGTCTTTTATAAAATTATTTATCTACTATTTTAAACAAAATAAAAACAATTATAAATAATTGTTTTTATATGTATTTAATTACTCTGCTTCATAAATATCATAGCCTTGATAAAACTCTCCTGACATTGCAGCAGGAATTTCAAACCAACCCATTCCTATAGTATATTTTATATCTAACTTTTTATTTTCTTCATAATTTGATAACTTACCAGAATGTGTAAAGTTTCCAGCAATAGCATCTGATTCTATGTATGAGTTAAATGCACCTCCATCATGACCATACATTAAGTTTGACCCTGGAAGAATATCGATTTTAGTCACTTTTTTACGAGATTCTTTATTATCTAAAGAAGCATATTTAATTTTAGTATAGTTTATAAATTCGGTTTCATTGACTTTATTTTTAAAACTTTCATTTAGGTTTTTGTATGTTAATTTTTTTAATTCGAGTGCTTTTTCAGTGGTATTGCTTTCTAATAAATCTTTAGATACTTTAATCTTCTTATTTTCACTTAATAAATTGTCATATAATGTTGCTCTATTATCTTCTACATATTTAAAGTTTAAATTAATAGTATTGTTTGGTTTAAAAATATTTCCCATTGTAGGAACTTTAAAAGATATCGAGCTTTCTTTTAAGTCTGCGGTATTTAGTAATTCTTGTGCGTATGTTGTAATACCTTCACTAAATTGAAGTAGTGTATTTTTTAAATATTCTAAATCTTTATTTGTTGCTCCTAAGTTTTCAAATGCGATTGATGCAATACTTTTTTTATCTTTTTCGTCTTTTATTACATCATTTATTTTATTAAAAGCACCTTTATAAATATACATATTACCAAGGTCTTTATTAGCAAAAAACAATAAAGGATCAACATTTTGATTTAAAGTAATTGTAACTTTTCCCGTATACGGAGCATCATCCTTAGCTGATATGTTGTAAATAGCTCCAACCCCATCATCACCTGGGCTTACATTTATAATATTAAGTTGATTGATATCCAAGGCTAATCCATTTATATTATTTAAACTATCAATTATAGAAATATTATTTATAATATAACCTTTTTGACCAATTGTCTGAGTAGTATCTATCGAACCATCATCTAACTTATTCCCAGCGATAAATTGTCTTACTTTGACATCTTTTGTTAAATCAATTTTTTCTGCACTAATTTTTATTGAAATACTTACTTCATTTTTATTAATTGAAGAAATATTCAACTTTAATGTTGTTGATTGTTTAATTAAACTTACCACAATTTGTTTATTAGAAGAATCCAACTCTGCTGTCGCAAAACCTTCTTCTGAAAACTTAAATATTGAAGGTATTGAATCACTATTCAATTCATCATAATTTGTTATTTTTATATTTATTTTTTCACCAATCTTACCTTCTATTGATTGCTTGTCTAACTCAAATTTATCCCCTGATGATTCATTTCCATTTGAGTTTTCTTCTGTTTTTGGTGTAGTTGTTCCACAACTAACTACTGTTTGACATAGCATAACTATTGATAAATTTGAGTATGCTAAAAAAGTTAATAGTTTTTTCATTTATTTTTCTCCTTTAAAATTATTTATTAAATTAAATATCTAAAGAGAGATAGGTGGGCATGTTGCCTTTTTTTCAACATTTAGAAATATTGACTGTTTTATATTAGTGATAATATCAATTTCTTTTTTAGTTCTATTAATAAATATAAGTAAATTCTCAGTAAAAACTTGGTTTGAATAGTTAAAATCATAATCAATTATTAAAACAATATATCTATCAAAATATAAAATATCATTTTGATTAAATATTGATCAATCAAGATTGTATACATTATAATTTCTTATCATACATTCCATACTAACTAATAATGAAAAAATAATTATAGATAATATTACTACCAATACTATTAAAAAGGTAATAGTTGCAAAAAGTTCAACTTTATAATCTTGATTATAAGAGTTAAAAAAGAAATATATTTTTAAAATAATTATTGGTAGTGCTATTTTAATAAAAGTCATAAAAGTTCTTAAATTATTTTTAAAATACATTATTTTATTCATATTTTTAAATTCAATATCGAATCTCATATCATTCATTTTTTTTATAATTATTGAGAACTCTGAAATAATGAATGCAAAGAAAGAGATAATAATTAAGAAAAACAATATTAAACTAAAGTTAAATATGTAGTTATAAAACTCTTTAAAGAGTACTAATTTAGTAGTTATGCAACTTAAAAAATATGTTATGAAAAAAAACATTAATAAAGTAATGAATATTTTTTTTGTTTTCTTTAACTTATTCATAGTCACCTTTTTAGTATTATAACAAACTTTTAAAAATAGTATATGTTTATAGTGATAATATATATTTAATTATTAATATTAAATAGGAGAAATATGAATCTAGATAAAAAACTAATTGACTCACTTAATGGGGAATTAAAGAGACAACAAAATCATATTGAATTAATAGCAAGTGAAAACTATGTATCAGAAGCAGTGTTGATCGCAAATGGTTCAATATTTACAAATAAATATTGTGAAGGTTACCCTGGCAAAAGATATTATGGAGGATGCAACTTTATTGATGAAGTCGAACAACTTGGTATTGAAACAGCTAAAGAGATATTTGAAGCAGAACATGTTAATATTCAACCACATTCTGGAAGTCAAGCAAATGCAGCAGCATATAAAGCATTTCTAAAACCTGGTGATAAAGTATTGGCAATGGGTTTAAAAGCTGGTGGTCATTTATCTCATGGTTTTAGTTTAAACTCATCTGGTGAAATTTATAATTTTGAATTCTATGGAGTTAGTGATAAAGATTATTATATTGATTATAATGAAATAAAAGAAAAGGCATTAAGCTTTATGCCTAAAATGATAATAGCTGGTGCTAGTGCTTATTCAAGAGAAATAGATTTTAAAAAATTTAGAGAAATAGCTGACCAAGTAGGTGCATATCTAATGGTTGATATGGCACATATTGCTGGATTAGTTGCTGCCAAAGAACATCAAAACCCTTGTCTTGTAGCTGATGTTGTTACAACAACAACTCATAAAACTTTAAGAGGAGCAAGAGGAGGGATGATTCTTTGTAAAAAAGAATATGCAAAGAAAGTTGATAGTGCTGTTTTTCCTGGTATACAAGGTGGACCACTTGAAAACTTAATAGCAGGTAAAACACAAGCATTATTAGAAGCTAAAGACATTAGTTTTAAAGAATATGCTAAACAAGTAATTAAAAACGCAAAAACTCTTGCTAAAGTATTAATAGATAATAACTTCTTTGTACTAACAAATGGTACTGATAATCATTTAATTAACTTCGATGTTAAATCTACTTTTAACTTGACAGGTAAACAAGCTGAATCAATACTAGAATCAATTGGTATAATTTGTAATAAAGAATTATTACCATTTGATCAAGAATCATCTGTTAATACATCTGGTCTAAGAGTAGGTACCGCTGCAATGACAACAAGAGGTTTTAAAGAAGAAGAATTTATAAAGGTTGGAAATATAATAGTAAAAGCATTAAAAAAGAGTGTGGATATCGAAATATTAAAGAAGGAAGTAAATGAACTTTGCTTAAAGTTCCCAATATATGAGAATATAAGATACTAAGCAATGTTATTTAAAGAGAATATTATATGAGAATTGCAGGTTTTTGAAGTAGACTGGGGTCAAAGTTAATAGATATAATATTTTTTATAGTCTCTTTTGGAATATATATAATATATTTAATTTATTGTTTTTCTAAATCTAAACAAAGTTTAGGAATGAGAAGTCTCAATATAGTCTATTCATCAAAAAATCAGTTTAGTCTATTTTTATTTAAGATATTATCATTATTTATATATTTAACAATAGTAGTTATAATAATTGATATCATTAGATTATCTTTAAAAAAAGGAACATTAGCAGAGTTATGATCTAAGAATTACCTAATAATAGAAATTAAAAAAAGTAATAAAAAATATATAGTTGATGAAACGGAGTTTGATGAATACAAATATTAATATAATTTAAATTGATTAATACTAATATTAATAAATATAATCAAATAAGTTTATAATAAATACAATATTAGAGGTATATATGAAAAAGTTATTAAGTATATTATTATTAGTTCCTGCACTATCATCATCTTTAATTTCTACTGTATCATGCGGTTTTATTATTGATGATAATGAAACACAAGAAAGTAATCCACTTTATGATACAGTTGATCTTGCAAATATGGATGTAAGTGATTTTAAATTTCAAGGTGGAGTTAACACTCTTGATGATATATATAAGAAGTTTGATGAAAGATTAGTCGAATATTTTGAAACTCTTAAAATAATTGACGATTTACCAACTTTAGTTTTTGATATTACATTAAAAAGTAATACAACACCAGGTTATGTGTTTGACTCAAAAATGTTATTTTCAAACATACAGTTTTATTTTGAAGCTACTAAAAATAATAGGAAAGTTAAAGGTAAGACAAAAAGTTTTATTACAGATTATTCACATTTATATAATGAAAAAGGAAAACCAACGCATTTAACAACTGGAACAACAGTTGATGAAGCAGAAGAATTATTAGCTTTATGGTATAGACCAATTAAATATACTGATATAAAGAGTTTTCTAAAAAATGATGTTTACTTTGAATATGATGCTAAGTATCTTGTTGATGGTCACTTTATAAAAGGGGCAAAAATTGATATGAAATCAAAAGCAACTTCTCAATTAGTAAATGGCAATGTTTATAATATTGATTTTAGTGTTTTAAACATAAATAAGTTTGCACAATCAGTATTACAAAATACCAAAAGACCACAGTTCCCATTTAGTAGAAACGATTTAAATAAATGAGTAATTGATGCATTTGACAATTATAAACAATATAACTTCTTAAAAAATGATGTTGATTTTATAATTAAATACAATTTAGATCCTAATAATAATCAAAATAGCCAAAATAATATTGGTGATAATGATAAAGCGTACTATGAATCAATTGATTTAATTGCAAAAGAAGAATCAAAATATATAACAGGAAGTTTTAATTATAAATTTTATTAAATAACTTTAATTATTTGATTTAGAAAACACTAAAGTTCTTTCTAAATACTCTTTATGGTAGTCACTTATCAAATAAACATGCTTAGACCCATCTGGTGTTCATAAATCACTAAGTATTGATGTTTCTTTTTTTATTTTATAATTATATAAATCCAAACTCATTTCATAACTTATAAAACTATCTCCTTTACCGTGAACAAATAAAATAGGTGTTGTAGAATTTAATTTCATAAGTTTTAATAAGTTATATTTATTTTGATTTGTTTTTGTTATTTTACTAAATTTTTTTATAAATCCAAGGCTAATTAATCATCAAGGTTTTTTGAATAGGTTATTTTGTATGTAGTATCTATATTGTAATTTAATATTACTAAATCCACAGTCTGATATCACTCAATTAATTTTATTTTTATACTTACCAGTTTGTGAGTAAAAAACTGATGTTGAAGCACCCATACTATTTCCAATTAACCCAATTGATTTAACTTCATTTTCTTTAGAAATAAAGTTTATTATCTCATCAATCATTTCGATTGAAGAGTAACCTATATCAGTAAATTTACCATAACTTTTTCCATGCGCGTAAGCATCAAAAGTTAAAATATTATATCCATTTTCATAATAATGACGCACAAGTCTAAGTGCTAAATATTTATCTTCAGTCCATCCATGTAAACCAATTGCTCATTTATTTGAATTATTAACTTGTGCTTTTAAACAACTTATAGTTCCTTTTTTTGTTTCTAAACTAAATTCAACTAATTCATTTTTTTGAAAAGAGTTAATTTTTATATTCATTTTTTTTAAATCTCAATAATGGTATTCTAATGTATTTGTATCAGTTGGAATTTGTTTATAGTATTCATTATTACCTTCATACCTTCCAAACTTAGGGTATGTATAACAAAAATCCTTAAAAGACTTAAAATACTTATTTGATTTTATTAAAATGTAGGGTAATAACAATATTGTAAGTAATACTCTTAGTATGTTGTATTTATACCTTTTCATATTATTAGACATAATTATCCCTCATTTTATAGAACAAAGCTCTTTCTTTCTTATCTTATTAATTATAAATTATTATATAAGTTTACTTAGCAATAAACAAAATTAACTTAAATAAATTTGAGTTATTTATATCTAATATTTATAATTTTTATTATAATTATCAATAATATTAAAAATTATATTATATATAGATAAAGGTAAGTTTATGAAAAATAGTAATATTGAAATTCTTAGAATTGTAATGTCATTATTTGTTATTCTATTACACCAAGCAGGACCTATTTATAATATGTCATATAGTGATGTTTGATATTTTAAGTATTTCTGCCCATGAGTTACTGGTGCGACAATATTTTTTATTCTAATAACCG
Source organism: Spiroplasma corruscae (assembly GCF_002237575.1). Taxonomy (NCBI): domain Bacteria; kingdom Bacillati; phylum Mycoplasmatota; class Mollicutes; order Entomoplasmatales; family Spiroplasmataceae; genus Spiroplasma; species Spiroplasma corruscae. The sequence goes on along the minus strand of NZ_CP022535.1, from coordinate 748,591 downwards.
GTTATTTAAAAGTTGATACTAAAAGATATAATAACAGCAGTTTCATAATTACAATTTTAATATCTTGAATCATAAATTTTATTTTAGCTTGTATTATATATTCCTTTACAAGAGATAAAATTCCATTTATTCATTTATTGCTTGGTGGTAGAGATTGGTGGTATATTTGAGCACTACTAGTTATTCACTTGTTAATGCCAATATTAAATAAAATATTACATAGTTTTAATAAAAACTATTTATTAATATGTGTTTTGGTACTATATATGATACTTGAATTTACAAGTAATTATTTTTATGGTCAATATTTTGGAATCACTAATATTGTTGCAATGGTTTTATTATATATTGTTGGCGGCATTATTAAAATGCACTTTAAGTTATCTAATATCTTTCAATTTGTTTTAATATTGTTAATTGTTAGTTTATTATGAATACTAATAGTATTCATAAATCTAGATACTAGTTATGATTTTGTATATAAACAAATAGGTATATTAAACGCTATATTTTCAATATTAGTTTTTATAATTGTAGTTTCATTAAAACCGTTTAATAATAAGTTATTAAATTATTTAGGTTCTTCAATGCTATATGTTTATTTATATCATTATTTAGCTCAAGAAATTAACGATAAATATTTATTAAAATATATTAGTTTTTTAGATATTCAATTACAAATATTTATATTAGCAATGTTAACATTTTTATTTTCAATTTTGTTTGCTTTATTACTTGTTAAACCAATAAATAAAAGCTCTATTTTTATTTCTAAGAAACTTAATTTATTAAATAAGAAAAATAAAAAGTTTTTAAGTTATTAAACTTATAGGTAACCTTTGTATAAATTAGTATAATTAAATTGGAAAGAATAAAAGGGTAATTTATGAAAAAGATTTTAACTATATTAACAAGTTTCAATTTAATTGCTGTATCAGGTGGTCTAACTTTAAGTGTAATTTCTTGTGATGATAAAACCAATGACGTAAATCAATTAAATTATGTTGAAGGGAAAAATGATAGTGATTTGATTTCGTTATTAAAGGATAGTGAAAAAATAATAATAGCTTCAGAAAGTGGCACTCTAAATGTTAATAAAAATAATAAGTTGGGTGAAGAATATATTATTCCAAGCGAAAGTTTTAATGAGTTTATACTATTTTGAAAACTAGATATTGAAGGCGTGTTATTTATAAGTAATTTTGATACAGGTGAAAATTATCTTTCAGATGATTTTAAGGCTTTATTTACAGAATTAAAAGATCTAAATGGAACAGAAATTGTTGATTTGAACGAAGAAGAAAAAGTATATACATATTATTTTACATCAATATTTGGTTATAAAGGAGATACAAGTTTTGATATTAATATAACAAAAGTTATTTCAAAAGTAACTATAATTAATGAAAAAAGTTCAGTTTTATCTGATTGTTCAAAAATATATTCTAAAACAATTAATATTTAATTAATATTGGACATTGTTTATAAAATTAATAAGTATATAGAAATATTATTATTAAATATAAATTATTTAGAAATATTAATTTATTTTTTAGCTTATTAAAAACCCATTATTAAATAATTTTTATAAGATAACTCAATTTTTACTTATATGAGAAAGTTTATATTTACTTTTTAATATTATATAATTATATTGCATTTATGCACGGAGGATTATATGAAAAAATTATTAGGAATTTTAACATCAATAAGTATGGTTGTTACTACTAGTTCAACTGTTATTTCTTGTGGGAATGATAATAGTTCAAAAGAAGAAAGTAAGACTACAATAGTCGGAATAGATAATCAAGAATTAGATGTAAACATTGAAAAAATATTGCAAGTTAAAGTAAATAATCCAAAAGTAGACTCAGTTATTAGTGTTGAAAACTCAAACGATGAAATAGCAACAGTAATAAGTAGTATGGATAAAGATGCTGAGAAAAAAGGGGAATTTAATTTAACAATTAATACAAAAGAAGCTGGAACTACGCAAGTTAAAGTAAAGTATGGTGATGTTGATACTAGTTTTTCAATAACAGTTATTAAACAATTAGAATATAAAGAAGGTAAAACAGATTCTGATATAATCAGTTATTTACAAACAGCTGAAGAAATTGAAATTACTAATATAATAAATGATAATAGTGATGAAAAAAAAGCACTTCAAATAAGTGACAAAAAACTATCAGTTAGTTATGAAGATACTGCTAAACTAACTGAAAATCCTACAGAAGAAGAAAATGTAACATATGAAATAGATGGTTTTGAGGGAAGTATGATTTATATGACAGAACCACAATCAAGATCAATCGAACCTTTCAATTCATTTACAACTAAATTTAATGAAATTTTTAAAGATGCAGAAAATTTTAAATCTAATTATGATAAAAGTGATTTTACTGGTAGTGGGCATATTGTGACAATTAAAGGTACAAAAGGAGCAAATACATTTGATTTATTTATCTATAAATTTGATCTAAGTCAAACAACCTCAAATAATAAAACTATTAAAAAAAGTATTAGTACTAAAATTTTCAGTAAAAAAATAACAATATCATAATCAAAAAAAACAAAAAAGTTTTATTCAAATAAAACTTTTTTTATTTTTATAAATAATATTTCTTGATAAAGTAGTTTTAGTAATTACTAAACAAAAGTATTGATTTATTGAATACTGTTAAAGTATGATAAAATATTTTAAACTAGATATAAGAGGTATAAATGAAACTTAGTTATAAAAAAAAGTTATTCAAAATTATTCCTTATATTTCAATGTGTTTAATATTAATAACATTCTTTATTTCTTTTATGTTATTTCAAATAAAGAGTGATAAAAAATATGTTGTTAATAAGTTGGAATCACAATCTAAAGTTTGTATGCTTACATTTGATGATGGACCTTCATTAGAAAATGATACAGATATTTTAAATATATTAATTCAATATAATGTTGTAGGTACATTTTTTTATGTTGGCGGTAATATAGAAAATAATAAAAGTGATATAAAACCATTGTTTGATAAGATACTAGCAAACGGGTCATATATTGGAAATCATACATATTCTCATAGTAAGTATGTTATGAAATCAGAAAAATTAGTTGATGAAATAAATAAAACTAATGAATTAATAAGAAATACTTCAAGTGAACTTATAAATGCTTCCATTCCAATTAGAATGCCATATTTACAGTTTTATTCTGGGATAGATGATGCATTAACAAAACTTAATCAGGATAAATTGATAGGTGGTTATTTAAGCGGTGATTGAGATTTTACAAAGTATGGTAAAGATGAAATTATTAAAAGATATTTAAATAATGTAGAGAAAAAAAATATCTTGATAATGCATTCAAATGAGTTTGTTAAAGAATATTTACCTGAATTAATTGAAAAACTTATTGATAAAGGCTATAATTTTGCAACATTTAATAACAAAAGTGAAAAATATTATATGAATTATGGAGATCTAGCATTCTAATGAATTACTTTAATATATATGAAATTATAGGTTTAATAACATCAATTATTTTTTTAATTTGATCAATTTATTGATTAACTAAGTTAATAATTATTAATAAGATTGATAAAAATATAAGTAAGATACAACTAACGTTTAATGTAATTATAGTGATAGTTAACCTATATTTTTTCTTATGCTTTATGTTCTTTATATTTTTTTACTTAAATTCATTTCTATACATGAAAGTTAATACTTCAATATCTTTAATGTTTTATATATATGAATTAATTTATTATATGTATTTTGGATTAATAAGAAAAGTAAAAAATAAGAAAATAATTAATAACAAGTCTTAAAATAATTATAAATTTAATAAAATATTTTATAAAACATATTACTAGATTATTTGTCATAGATAGTCATATATAATTAAAATATGTCTATTATAGTAGGGGAATAAAATGATTAGTTTAAATGAAATTGGAAAAAAGTATGGTAAAAAAACAGTTTTAGATGGTATTACATTTAATATTAATAAAGGTGAAAACATTGCAATAATTGGGGCAAATGGTTCAGGTAAGTCAACTTTAATAGAGATTATTTGTGGTATTCAAAAACAATCTTCTGGTAGTATTGAATATACTGATGAAATATCTAAAGTAGTTGGAATTCAATTTCAAGAAGGTAATTGACCGCCAAAAACTAGAGCAATTGATCTTATAAAATTTTTCAAAGGAAGAAATTGAAAGAAAGATGAATATGTAAATGATATTTTTAATATCTTTGAAATATCTGAAATATTAAAGATAGATATTAATAAGTTATCTTTAGGTCAAAGACAGAGATTAAATTGTTTTATAGCAATTATTGATAATCCAACATTTATTGTTATTGATGAATTAATAACTGGGTTGGATTTAAAAGTTCATCTAAAACTAATAAAATATTTTGAAAAAATAAAAAATAAAACTGATAAAACATTATTAATTGTTTCTCATATTCCAGATGAGATTGAAGTTTTATGTGACAGAATTATTGTTTTAAAAGATGGTAAGTTGTGCGATGATATTACTTTAAAAGAGGTTTTTAGAACTAAAAAAAGTATAAAAAATTATTTAGAAAGTTATTTTGGAGAAGATATTGAAGAGGTAATTGCTAATGATAAAGTTGAAAAAAACATATAATCTAGTTCCGTTATTACTCAAATTAATTCTTAAAGATATTAAGATATATATAGTTTCATTACTTATACCTTGTGCAATATCTTTTTTATTATACTGAGTTTGGTCAACTATAATTCTTAATGTTGTGTATTCTCCTCAAATGTTTGGATTCTTATCAATTGGTTGCTTAATTGTCCCTTTTTATTTATCTATTTTAATTTGTGAATGGAAGTCTACAAACTTTTTAAAAAAAATAAAAAGTATAAATTTAAATCAAATTAATTTTACAGTTGTGATGATATTAATTAATATAATATTTTCGTTAATTTCAATTATAGCTTCAACCATACTAGCAGTATCAATAACAAGTACAATTAGGTCGTTTCCTATTTCTTATAATTTACTTTTTAAAGACATTGATTGATATATCTGAATTAACTTTATATTTTCTTCTTTATTGATGAGTATAGTTGCATTACTAATGTTTATAGTATTTACAAATTTTTTTAGAAGCAAGATACTTAATATAACAGTAAGCATTGGTGTTTTAACATATATTGTTTTTTTAAGTGATGTAGTTATTATTCCACATATAACATCTAAAATTACCTCAGTTTCAATAATAGAATATTTCAACCCTATAAAATATTGCGTATGAATTATATACATGATAACTTCATATCAATTTATTGATAATTATGGTATACAACAAATATTATCAACAAATAATATTAGTAATTTATTTATATCATTTAATAATATTTTGGTTCCATTGCTCATTTCTTTGTTAATCGTTGGAATATTTATTTTGATAATTAAGTATAGATTTATTTGGGGGACAAAGAACTAATGAATAGTTTAACTTCAAAAAATAGTTTTATTAGATTAATTATATTTACTTTTAAATCTGTATTTAAATCATTTAAGTTATATGTATTTATGTTATTATTACCTATAATTTATTATTTATTTTCATATTTGTATAATAATAATTTTGACAAAATTATTATTAATCCAGCAATAATGTTAAATAAATTATTTTTACCTTCAATATTTTCAATATTTTTTGCCACTTCATTAATATTTGATTGAAATAATACAATGTTTAATAAATATTTAAATATTTTTAAATTAAAGAAATCTTATATTATTATTTCATTAATAACAATATTCATAATTTTAAACATTATATTTTTATTATTATTTATTGTAGTTACATCTTTATTAGATTTGTTTTTTATAAATAGGTCTATGTTAAATGCACTTAAAGCTTCTTCATATAGCGAATTAGTTAAAGAGGATGTAATTAGCACTATTGTAACATTTAGAAGAGTTGTAGGAATTACATTTACTTTATTACTTTCATTTATCTTGAATTTCATTATAGGTTATACCATTGGTAATTATTTAAAAAATGGTATAACAGCTCAAATATTAAATATATTAATTTTAACTGTTACATTAATTTGATCAGAACAATTAATAGACCCAAATAATTCAGAATTCTATAATAGTATTTTAGGTTTTGGTTATTTGGTACCGCAAAAATATTTAACTTGATTATTGTATTTCTTTTATATTGATATAGAAACAAGTTTAGATTTTATTAACTTAATCATTATAAATTTATCAGTAGATTTATTTTTTAAAAATTATAATTTAATATTACCAATCATTGCATTTCAAATATTTATTATTACTGCAATTAATTATAATTACAGTAATGTGATTGTGAAGGTGAAAAAATGAAAAAGACTTTAATATTTTTTAATGCCATTATATTAATTTTTATAATGACATTTAATTTAGTATCATGTTCTACAAAAAGTTATTTTCAAAATGAATTATCTAAGTTATTTAGTTTTAGGGACCCTGGAACAAACTCTAAGTTCTTAGGAAACTGAGAAAATTTATTATTAGAAAATTCAAAAAAAACAGCTAAGTATATTAAATCTTTCAATGATGATGTTTTAGCCGAAGCAGAAAAATGATACCAAAATAATGATCTTGACTTAGAATGACATTATACACCACTTGAACAATTAGATTTAGAAGGTGACGAGTATAAGGATATGATTTATTTTGATTTTGAATTTCCATATGTTAATGATCCTGATACACCGGTTAATGGAACTTCAGTAGTTTCATCAACTTTAGGTGAAACTGAATTTATACAAATATATAATTTTAAGTATTTAAAAAACTTGGGATATAGTTTTAAGGTTAGCTTATCAAATGAGAAAACAATTCAGTTATTAAATAGTCAAATTGACCTTGACGGTGCTATTTTCTTTAAAGGAAAAGAAGAAGAAAGTAATGTAAACCTGGTAATAAGTGCTACAGGAAATAATTTAAAACCTTTAAATAGAAAAATATCAATTTCTAATCAATCAAATAAGTCTAATCAATTTTTACAATGAAGAACATTTATATATATTAAATATCTATATGGTAATGGTGAAATAATGCAATTATTAGCAGGTACATTTTTAGTTCAAATTTATGCTCAATTAATGTATAACGCCACTTATAACAGTGATAAAACAGAAGAAAATAAAGTTCCATTATTAGACACTAGTATGAAAAATATGTTATTCTGTGCATCAAATTTCAATATGTTTATTAACTATATTGAAATTTGACCAGAGTCAGAAAGTGTTATAGTTGGATATGGTTTCTATTTCTCATTTAATTTTTATGTCCACCCAAGATATTCGAATGCTAATATTAATGAAAAAGAAAAGTTAATAAGTAACCCATTATTAAGACTTTGTGAACAGTCTAATGACTTTGCAAATACTTCTTTTGAAAAGTACAAAACTTTATTAGGAGAGAACTAAAATGAAAAAATTAATAAACTTTCTACTTTCAATTTCAATATTCTCTACAACAATTACAGTTACGTCATGTAATATAGGAGAAACATCAACTAAAAATTATCTATCATCACTTAAAGATTTTGATTGAGCAAATGACTCAAGAGGATATGACATTGATGTTCCAACTGTAGATAATAGCTATCAATTAACTAATTCTAATAACATTAATTTTATTGATAGTGATCAAGAAGTAAAACCTGAATTTATTGGAAGTTATTTTGATTATGATGTATTAAATACTAATTTCAAAGAAAAAGCATCATTAACTAAACAAGCCGTAACCGGTTCTCCAATTAATAAAATTTATTCATCAGGAAATTTTTGATCTGATTTTGGTGTAACTTCAAAAGCTCGAAAAGGTTTACGTGCAAATACAATATTAGATTGAAAAAACCCAAGTGATATTGATTATAAATATGGTGTTTCAGCAAAAAAAATACAAAAGCGAACAAAAACTGCACTAAAAGCTGTTAGTAGTCAAGATGAAAGAATATCTTTTGGTGATATAAGAGATCATTCAAGAATTAATGGTTCATTTCAAGCAACTAATATGGGAACAAAAAATATTTTTGAAAAATCTATTTCTAATTTTCAATATAGAGACTATATTTTTGATTGAGGACAACACGGTAATATATCACCACCAGCAGCTGATGTAATAGAGGCTGGTCATATAAATGGTACTCCAGTTTTTGGTTTAATGTTCTTTTCTGCTTATGGTGGTTTAACAAGAAATGATATGCAAGATTTGATTGAAAAAAATAATGATGGTACATATAAAATTGTTGACATATTAATTGATATGGCAGTTAATTACGGTTTTGATGGTTGATTCTTAAATGATGAAGCTAATGGTGGATGACCAAATGGAACAGTTACACCAGCTAACTATGCGTATGATGTTGTGAAACAATATAAAGAAAAAACTCAATCTAGCAATAATGATGTCATAAAAAATTTAAAGATATTATATTATAAAGACGGTGGTACATTAAATGCAACTAATGGAGTTCCAAGTGATGGAGAATTTGCAAAAAATAGTGAGTATGCTGATATAATACAAACTGACTTTAGAGTTACTCCAAATAACAATGTTAATTATATTCAAAAACATAATATAAATAAAAATAGAGTACATAGTCTTGTTGATCTTGCATTAAGTTATGGTTATATTGGAAGTTTTGATTGAAGAAACTTTGTATATGCAAAAAAAGATGAAAATGTAGAAGGTTCTAATTACGATAAAGAAAATTACCAGTCATTATCTTCATTTTCTGGTTCTGGTTCTGGAGAATATGGAAGCCAGGCTTTTCAAATTGCTAACCAAAATGTTGATCTTTCTGACTATAAACAAAGAATGAATTCATATGTATATGCACAACAAGTTGCTAATCAATATGAAAGTTATATGTTTTCTGGTTTAAACGGAGATTTATCTGAAAATGATAATGGAATAAGTTCTTTAGGGTATAGTAACATTCGAACAATGATAATGGCTGACCCTAGAATCGATACTGGAAAATCAGTTCCTGACGATGATAATGTATATAACAACCTATATGATTTTGAAAAAAATCAAGGTTATATTTCTAAAAGTTTTGGAATTGGAAACATAATACAGGAGTTTACTACATTAAATGATGAAAATCTTGATGAGCAAAAATCAATTAAATCAAACTTCTCTTTAGGTAATGGAGTTAAATTTATAGATAGAAATAATGATGGCAAAATAATAGGTGAAGCAAATAATTATTTATGAACAAACAGAAGATTAACTGATTTACTACCAACTTATACTTATGATATTAAATTTATAGAAAATGATATATATAAAAATTTACCAATTAACGCTGGTTTAAATGGTTTTTATGATTATTATGATGTATATAAAAAAGGAAACTCAATAGCACTAGGATCAAAATTAAATATGGATGGTTCTATTTCTGATGCTACTTGAGTTACTAATAAAATATATGACTGAAATATAATGGGTTCAAATTTATCTAAGGATGATTATAGCTTAAGTTTTATATTAAAAGCATCCGATAATACAACTAATCAAGATTCTACATTAGATAGTTTTGCAGATCTAAGTTTTATAAACACTTATACATCTGATGGTAAAAACGAGAAAGTAATCGAGATTAAACCTGATGAAATCGTGAAACTTCAAAATGGTTGATATAAAATATCACTTAACAAAATTTCTACTAACAGATCAAATATTTTAGCAAAGATAGGTTTAAGAATAAACCCTAAAAAAGAAAGTTTTAAATTAAATATCGGAGAGTTTAATTTATCAAAAGCAAAAATAGATATACCGAATAATGAAATATTATCATTAAAGTCTGAAGCAATCATAAAAAGAAATGACGACTATCTTAATGTTAGATTATCATGGGAAGCAAAAAATGATATGTCTGATTTTTATGAAGTATATTATTATTTAGATAATAAATGATATAGAGTAGGAGAGTCATCAATCAAGGCAGCTTACTTTCCAAATATCCCATTTAGGGGAGATGAACTCAAGTTTGGTATTAAGTATATAAATAAATTTAATGATAGTAATGACATTAAAACTTTTAAAATTAAACTATAATTTATATATTAAGAACTTAAATTTTTTTAAAAATAAGCCTTTTAATTCCTATAAGCTTAATTAATTAGCGATAGGTTTTAAAAGGTTTTTATATTTTTAATACTAAGAAATGTATAAAATTGTAATATTAATGAGTTTATTGACATATAATAAGACTAAGTTTATTTTTTTATTTTAAATTCTTATATTTAGATCTAGACTTAATATTCGTTTTTAAAGCCTTTTTATTCACATTTTCTATTAACAATACCTTTTTAAATGTTTTAAATTTTACTATGCTTCTTTATTATTTTAATTTCTAATACAAAAATCAATTATATATATAATCTACATAGTTTCTTATTTTTTAAAAATCATTTTATAAAATAAAAAAATTTTATTTATAATTTTTTTTAAAATAATATTGTCAGTTTTAAAAAAGAGGTGTTTTTATGGAAAAAAAAAGTTTATCAAATGAATCAAGTAATGGTTCGTTAAATGATAATAAAAGTATAAAAAAATATGAATTAATGATAAAATTATGTTCAACTTTTTTAATGATTTTAGGTTTAGCTATGATCACTTACGTAAGTTATTACAGTAACATAATAGATGATAAAATAATTACAAGTATTTGAAATGGTAACTTTGTATATTTATATGTTATTTTCATTATTTTAGGTATAGTTTACTTTTCGCAAAATGTTATTTTATTTGGTTTTACAACTTTAAAAGGAAAGAAAATGTACTCAATAAACCAGATAAATTATTATATTAAAGCAACTTTGTTTTTAACATTTTTAACATTTTTAACATTTATAAATATATTTCTATTTATTAAATATTTAACACTTTTAAATAAAGTTGACAATAATCAAGAAAAAGAGGATTACCAACAAGTTAAAAAAATTAGTAAAAAGCAAATTAATATTAAACCTTTAATTTTTATTTATACCTTTTTATTTATAGGTTACATTATATGATTTGCTTTAACTTTAAATCTAGATCTTATAAATACTGGATTTATAACATATAATACTTATTATTTTTTATTGTCATTATTGGCAGGATTTATTTTATTGATTAGTTATTTTATTTGTGCTTCTCTTTTGATAAATACAAACTGTTTTTTAACTAATAATTTAGTATATAAAAAATGATTTATAATATCAGCAATTCCTTTCGTTGGTGCTTTTGTTTATATAGGATTTTACATAAAAAAAGGTGGTTTAAAAAATCAAAATATTTAATATAGTTTTTAATTAGGTTTATAAATCAAAAATATTTTTTTAAACAATCTAAAATAAAAAATATTACACATACTTAAAAAAAATATATATAATTACAAATTTAATAGTCATTATTTTAATATTTATTTTTGGTATCTATATATAAATTTAAAATAACAGGTTATGAAAATATAATAGTAATATTGTCCATAAGGTTAATTTTACTTCTTATAAGGAAAAGAAGGCTAAGTTCTCCGACTCTATATAAAAAGGGTTTTTTATAATAGAAATAAAACTATGTCTAAAAATTATAGTAGAATTTAAAAGATTATGTCTTAAAAAATATCGTTTAGAAGAGAATTTAGATAAAGTATTTTAAAAAACTGAAATTTTAAAAAATAAAGTTATTAAAATAACGAGTAAAGAATTTTTGTAATTATAACATTTGTTTAGATTTTAAATATTATTTTTTAATATGAAGCTAACAAATAAATTTTATTATCAAAATTTATGATTGTAAATTTTTTATAACTCTTGATGATTCGTATTAATAAATAATATATTTATCTAATGAAAATTTATGATATATTATTTATAATAATTAATAGGATAAAAAATAAATGTTACAGAAAAAAGTAAGCTAAGTTGACCAATTGTATATACAACTAGTTTTTATATTAGAAAGGAAAATATGCCTAGAAAGTATAGTAAAAAAAAATTAAAATAAATTTTTAGGAGGTTATCATGTTCTGGTTATATATTGCATTACCATTTACAATTATTTTATTTTCAGGAATTTCATGTTATACAATAGCATTTTTAATATATCAAAAAAGATATTGAAATATTAAAAAACATTTTGGTATTACACCTGTATTTTTTAAAAAGGAAAATAAAGTTATATATTGCTCATTTTATATATTTGCATTGTTAAACACATTTGCATTTATTGGATTTATTTTTATTTACCAGTTTTATGAAAGTGACTATATTTATTATTTAATAACAATTTTAGTTATATACATATTTTCAATTATAGTATTGATAATTTCATATATAAAATTTAATAATAATTACACAAAAAATATCATATACACAAAAGATGAAGAAGTAGATAGTCTAATTACTAATAATTTAGAATTAGCAAAAGAATATGATTTGATATTAATAGATAAATACTTGGATATAATTCAAAATAATATTGTTAAAAAAATGTTAGTTCTAGCTCAAAATAATTATCTTAAAAAAATCAATAGAGGTTTAAATAACCAAGAATTAATAAAATTATATTTATATTACATTCGCAATAATGCATTTGTTTTAAATCAAATGACAAAAACAGAAGTTCATAAGAATTACAATATTATTAATTATATGGATGAAATAAAAAAATGATGCTTCAAAACTTCTGATATAATGTATATATTAATTCAAAAAAGCAAGATAATTAAAATTTGAAAAAATAAAGTCTACACAAAAAATGTGTAGTTTTTTTAATATGTTATACTTAAAGTATAGTTAATATAAATTATCAATATATTTATTTTAAGTAAATAAATAATTAAAAAGAATGAATGAAAGTGTTTAAAATAGGTCGTTAATTTATGAAAAAAATGTTAGTATCTTTATCAATTATAGCTATGATACAAACTTCTTGTATGATGCCAGTTTCGTGTAAGGAAAATGGAATAATTTATAATACAGAACAAGGTATTTATAGTAAAGCAGAAGAATTTCAAGTTTTAAAAATTATTTAATAGCAAGATATACATTATTTAAAAATCATGAAGATATAGAGCAAAAAATCTATAATTTTAATTCTGGTAAAAGAGTTTATACATTTGATAAAAACCTAATTCCTAATCAAAAAGGTTATTATGTACAATATAGTTTTTTAGAAGATAGCGCAAACTTTTAAAATCTAAAAGTAACATTAACAGATATTATAGAAGTAGATGATGGTGATGAATACAGTGATAATTATAAAATAGATGAATTAAACACTGAAAGTAAGGTTATTAAAATACAAAAAAAAACAAAGCTGTTCAAGATATTTTACTAGATAAGTATTTGTATAATATTTCTGATAAAGATATGATTTATAACAAGCAAACTAAAAAATATAAAGTTAAACTTAAAATTAAAATTCTAAATTATAAAGATTTAGAAAACGTTAGCTTTGAAACTTTGGGATATGATCATGATTCTCGCATAATTGTTAAAGAGTTTGATTAAAATGATTCATCAACAATTAATATTGAAACTCTCGATTTTAATAATAAAGATATGATTGGTTTATATTTATTTGAATTATACGTTTATGCAAATAACGATAACACAGCATACGCACTTTTTTATAAAAGATCACTATAAAGCAAAGGGGAGGATATTATGTTAAAAAAATATTACTTGCTTCAGGGTTAATGGGTTTATTGGTTTCTAGTAGTTCAAATATTTATTCTTGTTCAAAAAAAAAAAAAAAACCAATCATACCAGTTTCATCATTAGAAATTATGATTTTAATTCACATTATGTAATAAAAAAATTACCAATTTAATAATAATATGTGCTATTTAATTTTTGTAATTATAACATTTGTTTAGATTTTAAATTTTATTTTTTAATATGAAGCTAACAAATAAATTTTATTATCAAAATTTATGATTGTAAATTTTTTAAAACTCTTGATGATATGTATTAAGAAATAATATATTAATCTAATGTAAATTTTTGATATATTATTTATAAAATTTAATAGGATAAAAATTAATTATTACTTACTTTTTTCAAAATTTTAATATATATATTTATATAATAAATTATTTTAGTTTGTTTATTTAATTACTTTTGTAATATTATTTTATGCTTGCCAAGGTGTTTTTTATTACTATTTTATTCGCAGTATATAAGTTTTTTATTTCAATAGTTAAAAAATTTTTATTAAACTTTAATCTAGCATAAGATTGTGAATAACCATAAAAGTCTTTATTAGTTTATAGTTAAATATAATTTAATTGACTGATACATTTTAATTAATATAATGCATATTTTATAATATTTTATGTAGTTTCTTGCTTACTAAATAACCTGCTTTTTACAGATTTGTTAATCATAATGTGTTATTTTTTTATAAACTACTTTATTCATTTATTATTTAAAGCATAACTCTAAAAAAAGCATCTAAATTTTGTTTTTTTAAATAATGTGTAGATATTTTAATTTAGTTATAACAGGTAAATTAATATTCAAAACGTTATTCATTAAATCTAAGTAATTTATATTAACTTAATTTCTATCTTTATTTTTATACAAGTTTTAAAGATATATTAGTAATATATTTTAATGAAAATTTGCTCTATTTTTCCAACAATTTTATCACAAATTAAAATACTGAAGTAAATTTTTATCCTTATATAGTTTTAACTATATATTCAGTTCTTTTATTTTTGTATAATTTTTATCATTGTTATTTAATTAAAAGTCAGGGCTAATGTTTCTAAATTACTCATGATTTTGATGTATATATTTTCTTGATCACCTTGGTTTGAATGATGTTTTAAAATTATTTATATATTTTATAGTTATTTAATTACTTTAAATTTTATTTGTTTCAATATGTAAACTATTTTTTCATATATTTTCCTCAAGGTTGATTATACCTTTGACATAGTTTCAATTATCTATATTAATGTAAAATTTTATCTACTAATGTTAAAACAATAAATTTTATAGTAAAATAAATCTTCTTAGAAAAGTAAAGGTACATAAATGAAGAATATATTTTGATTGTAAAACCTATTAGAATTATTTTATCAGTCACAAATGTTATTTATGTGTAGATGAAACTTAAAGTTAAGGTAAGAATTTGCTGAAGTTATAAAGATACAACTTCATTATATGGTATAAGCCAAGATTTTAATATAAAAAACTTTAAATCTACGAAATTAAAAGGATAGGAGCTATATTTTAAATTATTAATAGTATTTAAATTTAAGCGAAGATAACCACATTACATCGATGATGATATTAATGAAAATATTAAAAATATTTAGGTTTTAATTACGATGCAGTTGTTATAATTGCTTGAGGTTATATAAAATTAAGAATTTGTAGTCTATGGTTTAAAATAAACCTATTAACAAATTTATATTTTGGTAAATTTATTTTTAGCATAAGAAAATATCATTGATAATGTAGCTCAATATTTGTTATATTCAGTACTTTATAATTAATGTAATTATCATTAAAGATTGTCTTATATTGACATAAATTTTAAATCATAACAGATTATTAATAAAAATATTTTATACAATACCTAAAATAAATTTAAAATTAATAAAGTGTTTTTTTTATATAGATTCTTATTTATTATTGTTATTTTTATATCAAGCTTTGACTAAAAAAGATAATCTATGATAATTAATAATACAAAAGTAATTACAGCAAGTTCTGTATTAATATATGATGTTAACACAAGTACAATTGAGATTTAAAATAGAAACAAGAATATAATCAATACTAATTTGTATAATTTAATTGTATAAAACAAAAGAAACTATTAATAAATTTCTAAAAATTAGAATGGATTATAAACTTTTTACAAAGAGGACTTAACAAAATGACTTTACTATTTTTTATTGAAAAAAATTCAATTTTAAATTAGTTGTAAATATTTTATTTTTTTCAAAATTTGGTCATTTAAAATGTTCAAAGAATTGAAGAACTAAGCATAAAAGTAAGGATCAATTATTATAATTATATTTTAAGACCATTAAATAATCATTTATATGAAAAATAATAACTTAAAAATATTTAGGAGATAGAACCATTGAATATTATATATTAGATTCATAAAGACATAGTAATTTATAAAATATAAAATTCAATGCACATATAATAAATCAAATATTTATTACTGATGTAAATTTTATAAAGATTAAATCAAAAAATATATATTAGTTTATTAAAATAACTAATATTATTCTAAAACTGTTAATAAAAAACTTTATAATAGACCTAATGATAAATTATGTTATAGGAACTTATTTTTGCAATAAAAGAAAGTTAACCTTTTATAATTTAATATTACAAATACAGACTTTATATAAATAGACTTTAAAAGTTTATGTGGTGCAAATATAAAAAGTATATATATGTAAGAAGAGTAACTTACCTAATAATGTTTCATGTAAATTTGTTATCGGTACAATAATGATTTAGTACATTTATTAATTTAAATCAAATTATTTATTTCATTCAAATAACTTTTTATTAATTTTGATTATACTGGTTTTTATATTTGCGATAGATCTATTCGAAATAAAAAAAACTCCATAAAAAATTTGTATGGAGAAAGCATTTTTTAAATTCAATTTAATTAAGAAATTTATTTTATATTTTTTTATAAAAAAAACTTTTAAAATTGATAATTAAAAGTAAGGAACTATTCTGTAGTTTTAAGTTTATCTAAATATGTATTTACAAGTCATTTATCTACATCGTTTCTATTACTTGAATAAACTTCTTTTTCTATAATAGCATCTTTTGATGAATTATCTTTTAAATAGTTTAATGCTCTATTTAAATGTTCGCTTAAATAAGCAGAAGATCTAATAAATGGAAAAATATGTTTATTATCTAAGTTATAATGCTCCAAAAAAGAACCAATTATCATAGGTGCAACATGCCACCATATAGGAAAACCTAACAATATATATTCATAATTGTTTATATAATCTGGGTATTCCTTCATTTTTGGTCTTAAATTATTTACCGCTTCATTTTTTGCGTCTTCTGATAATTCTGAATAATTTGAAGAGTATGGTAATTCTCTTTCTATTTTAAAGGTTTTTACACCAAGTTTGTTAGCAATATAATTTGCCATATTCTCAGTGCCATTTGACCAAGAAAAATATACTACAATTGTTTTTGATTTTGTATTTTCGTTAGTGTTATTGTTTATTTCGTTATTTATATCAGGTGTTGAACAGCTGACAGCACCAATTGATAAATTAGAAACTAGTGCCACACTAAATACTCATTTTGAAATTTTTTTCAAAGATACCTCCTTATATTAAAGTCAAAATATTTTAACTTTAATATAATGGTAAAACATTAAAGTAACTCTAATGCAATACATTTTTGTACTAAATTAAAAGTTTTTTAAAAATTTCAATTTTATTTTTCAAAAAATTGATCTGTTCATCAATATCTTTTCGCATTTTTATTGCTAATTTTAATTGTTTATCTATTATTTGAAATCTCTCTTTCATTGTAGTTTCACCTTGCTCTATAAGTTGCAAATATCTTTGAATATTTTTTAGACTTAAATTAGTCTTTTTAAGACAAATCACAAGTTCTATAAATCTAAGATCATTTTCTTCTATATAACGATATCCATTAGTATCTCTCTTGAAACAAGTTAAAATATTTTTTTTATCATAATATCTGAGTGTATGTTCAGAAATAGAATACATTTTTGCTAAATTGTTTATATAATACTTTTTATTCATAAAATCACCTATTAAAAATATATCATATAAAATAAAACTTTTAGTTAATATATATTGACTTAGAGTAACTCTAATGATTTATTATATAATTAATTACAATTATGTAATTAGGAGGAAAACTATGAAAAAAATAAAATTAAATGATGGTAATGAAATGCCACTTATATCTTTTGGTACTTATCAAATAACAGATTTAGAATTATGTGAAAAAGCTGTATTAAATGCATTGGAAGTAGGATATCGTGCAATTGATACTGCACAAAGTTATTTCAATGAAGAAGCAATAGGTAATGCACTAGAAAAAACAAATGTTGCAAGAGAGGAAATTTTTTTAACTACAAAAATATGAGTGACTAATTATAGTTCCAATAAAACAACTGAGTCATTTTATAATTCTTTAAAAAAATTGAAAACAAATTATGTAGATTTAGTTTTAGTTCATCAACCTTTTGGGTATTATAGAGAAGCATTGTCCGCACTTTTAAAATTAAAAGAGTTAGGTTATATAAAATCAATTGGTATATCAAATTTTTATGATGATAAACTGGCTGATTTATGCTTATTTAATGATAGTGATTTTATTCCAGCTATTAATCAAATTGAAATAAATCCATTTTTTCAAAGAGAAAAAACAATAGAAAATAACATGAAATATGGAGTTAAACCAATGGCATGAGCTCCATTTGCTGAGGGAAAAAATGATATATTTAATAACTTAATATTAAAAGAAATTGCAAACAAACATAACAAATCTGTAGCACAAGTTGTTTTAAGATGATTATATGAAAAAGATATTCCATTTATCACAAAAAGTATTAATATTGAAAGAATGAAAGAGAATATTTCTATATTTGATTTTAGTCTATCTAATGAAGATAAAGAACAAATTAAATCTTTGGATAAAGGTGTTTCACAGTTTTTTAATCATAATGATATTAACGGTGTTGAAATGTTATTTGAGTTAGTAAAAAAGAGGGGTGAAATTAAGTAATTTTAATTCTTATTAAACTAAAACATAATTGAATTGAGGGAAAATAGATCTAGTTAGTTCATTTGAATACAGAGTAATTTATATATAAAAAAATATTTTTAAAATGAAATGCAATTCATCAATTAAATATCATTTTAAATAATTTACATCAGTTACACATTTTATAAAAATTAGATTAATTTATAAAATCTAATATTTTAATAGTAGAAATAAATTTTATTTTCTAACTTTAGTTGGATCTTATTTTTTAAGATAAGGATATTGAGTTAATTATTATTTAAAGTTTAATTAGTAAATAAAAGTAATAATTTCTCAATTTAATTGTTTTTATTTATTGTAAAATTTACTTATTTATTTTCTTTCATATTGATTAATAAAAATTAATTTTTATTTTTTTTTTTTTTTTATTCATACATTCTAATGCCAAAATACTTATCTTTAAAAGTTATAATTTAATCTTTAGCACTTTATTCTTTTTTAACTTTAATTTTTTACCAATAATTTTATTAATAAATAATTTATGATTATAGTTAATATTCTTTAATTTATTATTTTGTATGTCTTCTATAGACAAAAGTGTTTTATATTGTTTTAATATTATTTAATATAATTGAAAAATATATATTTATGTTCAATTTATTTTATTATTATGTGTAAAATAATTACTTTTATATAATTATTCATCTTTGAATTATATTTTTGAAATAATTTATATTATTAACAACTTATTTAAAAGTTTATAAACTTTTAAGTTAAAAGATTTTATTTTATGGTAAGATAAACTATGTTAGAAAAGTAAAGGTATATAATGAAAAAAATATTAGGATTGTTAGGAGCTATTAGTATTGGTTCAGTATCAGCTTCAAGTGTTATTTCATGTGGAGATGGAACATCAAGTAAAGAAGTTGGTGAGATTGATAAAGATGTTACTTCATTAGATGGTATAAGTAAAGATATTACTTTAAAAAAATCTGAAATAGTGGAAAATAAAGTGACAGAAGCTATAATATCAAAAATCACTAAACAATATTCAAAATTAAATAATAATGAGGAAGAATCTATTGATGATATTATCAGTGGAAAATATTACCAATATGCAGGTTTTGATTATAAGATAGTTGGTGGAATGGCCCAAGATTATATTAAATCAAATAAAACAGAAGGTTTTAATGGTTATGATTTTGAATTTAAAAGTATTCAACAAGTTTATACTTTTGCAAGCTTATTTTTTAATAAAATAGATGCTAAAATATTTATAGGTATGTTAAATAGTTTAGATGAAGTACCTGAAGATAAAATCGAGCCATTGGCAAATGCAATTTTTAAACATTTATTTTTAGTAGAGGAAAAAACCGTCGATAATGTAGTGCAATATGTCCTATATTCAGGAAGTTTTAATTATGGTAAAGCAGATAAATCATTGTCTTATAATGGTGGGATGATTCTAAACGTTATAATTGAAGAATAAAAAATACTTTATAATGAATTTGTCATTTAAAATTGACATTAAAAAGATACTTTCTCCATACGAATTTCGTATGGAGTTTTTATACTTTAATGAAGGTCTTACGTAATTATAAAACTCAATATAATCAGAAATTATATTATATATATTAGAATAGTTTAGCTCATTTACTTTATAATTATAAATACACTCGTTTTTTAAAGTTACAAAAAACGATTCACATGTGCCGTTATCATGAGAATTGCCTCTTCTCGACATAAAAAATCTTTATATTATTAGAATCACATAAATATTTTCAAGTTTCGTTTGTGTATGGCGAACCTTTATCAGAATGAATAAGTTTTGGTTTACCTTTTTTGTGATTGAAAATTTTAAATTTATATGACAAAGTTCATTATCAGGTCTTTTAGAAAGTTTTCAATCTACTATTTCTGAATTGTATAAGTCTTTAATGACTGATAAATAAACCATCCCTAAACTTGTTTTATTGTAAGTAACATCTGTAACTCATTTTTCATTTAAGTTTTTTGCTTTAAAATTTCTGTTTAGCATATTTTCAAATCTTAATGGACCTAATTTATCATAATCGGGTACTCTTTTCATTTTAACCGCCTTAATGCCTAATATTTTCATATATCTGTGTACAACCCAGGGTTTTAAGTTTATTTTAAAATACTTATTTAACATGAGTGTAATCATATTGTAGCCATAACGTTTTTTAAAAAGATTATATATAAATAATTTTGTTAGCAACTTTTGTTTCATAGTTTTTTGTATTCAGGTTTACCTGTTTTTAATCATTTTAAATAACCATATCTTGATACTCCTAAGTATTTACAAACTATTTTTAATGAAAAAGACTTTTTTGTATTAAAAATGGCGAAGTACTTTTCCTCAACAGTCTTCGCCAAACGTTTTTTTAAAGCACGCTCTAATTTTAATGCCTCTCTCAATTCTTCTAAACTCATATCATCAGGATCTTTAAATAACCAATCGTGAGATTTGAATTTCTTAATATTACTTTTAGCTTGAACTCCATTACCTCATTCTAAAGCACTTTCTCCTTTAGTTATTATTTCATGTTTTCATCTCTTAATAGTACTGGTGCTTAAATTAAATTTAACTGCAGTATTAATTATTCCAGCTTCTTTTTACCTCGTTAACTATGTTAATTTTTTCATGTTTTGATCATTGTTTTGCCATATAAAAAGAACACCTTTCAATAAAATTTTAACAATAAAAGTACTTTTTTACTGTCAATTTTATTTTAGATGCTCATATTAGTTTTTTTTTTTTTTTTTAATTCATACATTCTAAAACCAAAATACTTATCTTTAAAAGTTATAATTTAATCTTTAGCACTTTATTCTTTTTTAACTTTAATTTTTTACCAATAATTTTATTAATAAATAATTTATGATTATAGTTAATATTCTTTAATTTATTATTTTGTATGTCTTCTACAGACAAAAGTGTTTTATATTGTTTTAATATTATTTAATATAATTGAAAGATATATATTTATGTTCAATTTATTTTATTATTGTGTCTAAAATAATTACTTTTATATGATTATTTTCCATAAAAATATAATCTTAAATAAATTTTTTTATTCGTACCTATTTAAGAAGTTTATAAACTTTTTTGTTATAACATAGTATTTTATAGTAAAATTAATTTTGTTAGGAAAGTAGAGGTATATAATGAAAAAAATATTAGGATTGTTAGGAGCTATTAGTATTGGTTCAGTATCAGCTTCAAGTGTTATTTCATGTGGAGATGGAACATCAAGTAAAGAAGTTGGTGAGATTGATAAAGATATTACTTCATTAGATGGTATAAGTAAAGATATTACTCTAAAAAAATCTGAAATACAGGAAGATAAAACGTCAGAAGCTATAATATCAAAAATTATTAAACAGTATTCAAAACCAAGTGAAAATAAGGATGAACCTGTTGATGATGTAATTAGTGGAAAATATTACTATTATTTAGGTTTTAATTATGAATATGTTGCTACCATTGCTCAAAATTATATTAAAGAAAATAAAACTGAAGGATTTGAAGGATATGATTTTAATTTCAAAACTATTCAACAAGTTTATGCATTTGCAAATTTATTCTTTAATAAAGTAGACGCTAAAACATTTATAAGTAAGTTATTTAAAATAGATGAAGTGTCTGAAGATAAAATCGAGCCATTTGTAAATTCAATTTTTAAACATTTATTTTTAGTAGAAGAAAAAACCATTGATAATGTAGTGCAATATGTCCTATATTCAGGAAGTTATAATTATGGTAAAGCAGATAAATCATTGTCTTATAATGGTGGGATGATTCTAAACGTCACAACTCAAGAATAAAAAATACTTATAAAGTATTTTTTTAATTCACGTATATAACATAATAAAATATCATTTTTACAAAAAACATGGGGTGTTATTTGATATGAAAATCTTTAAAAGTAATTATTTAATAGTTTTATTACAATTAACTATATTTTTTTCAACAATATTAATAATTGTACAAGTATTAATTAGTGAACAAATAATTTCTCTTTTACTCTCAAAGTTTTATGTCAGATTAGCTAAAACTGTTGGGTTGAATGATGAAGCCACACAATATTATCTATGAGATTTTTATCCTCATGTTTATTTTGATGGTTTTAGTGTCTACACATATTTATTTAAATATAAAATGTATTGAAATGATTGAATTTGAATCACAATAGTTATAATGGTATTTAATTTCATATTCTTATTTTTATCATTTTCATTATCAAAAAAGTTAGGTGTTTATAAAAGAAACGAGTATAAATATATATACTTGAAAAAACTATATATTGATAATAAATTAACTGGAAAACTATCTAAAGATAATTATAAAAATAAATTAATTGATACACTTGGTCAAGTTGAAGATTATTGAAAAAAAATTCCATTAATTCTTGGTCAAGTTGCTTTTATTTTTGTAGGTTTATCAATTGTGCTATGTTTAAAAAACTTTATGTTATACTTCATAGTTATGTCTTGCTTTTTAATTGTATTAGTACTGTGTTTGATTATTTGAGTTTTAAAGAATAAATATGTATTTAAGCATAAATCAATAGTTAAGAATCTTGACAAAGACTATGTAAATCTATGTGTAAATATAGATGAAATAAAAATAAGCTCATCGATTCAAAGAGAAAAAGATCTATTAATAACCAATAATAAAAATAAAAATAAAAAAATATCAATTATTGAAATATTTAATAATTTAATTAATAGCTTATTAACTTTCTTATGTCCTTTAGCAATGAGTGCATTAATAATAGGTATTGGTTTTGTATTTTCTTCAGATAGTTCAAAGATTGCAATATACTTACCTGTCTTTTTTATATCTATTGGTATGATGTGTATGCCTTTGATGCAACTAATCCGAAATATTAGAAATTTAAAATTATATAAATTAAATAATGATGATTTTAGTCTATTTTTAAATAAATTATCATTTAATGAGTTAATTAATTCAATAAGTCTAATGAATTTTTCAATTATCATAGATGAGAAATGCGTACTAAAAGATATTAATTACTCATTTGAAAAAAACAAAATAAATTATATTACCGGAAAAAATGGTATTGGTAAATCAGTCTTATTAAATTGTATAGCTAGATTAGAACTGAGTTATGAAGGTTTAATTAATTTTAATTCAACGGATTCTAAAACTATCGAAAATAACTTGAGCATTAGTTATATTGGTCAAAATTTAAATTTATTTGATAAATCAATTTTTGATAACCTGACATATGGAGTAAGTATTTTAAATAATGATATGTTGACCAATTTATTAAAAAGATTTAACTTATATAACAAGTTAATGCAACTTGATGATAAATTAGATACTATAATTGACAATGAAAGTATTTGATTATCAAAAGGAGAGTTACAAAAAATATTATTTATTAGAGTAATTTTACAAGACAGAGAAGTGGTATTACTTGATGAATTTGATAGTGCTTTTGACAAGGAATCAAAAGAAGTGGCATATGATATTTTAAATGATTTATCAAAAAATAAAATAATAATAGTTATTAGTCATAATAAAATAAAAAATACAAATTGTTTAAAACTCAGTTAAAGAGTATAAGATAATAAAAATCTTATCCTTATAATAACCTAAAAATTTAATTTAATAAATTCTCATTTGATAACTCAATTTCTTTAATAAACTATTTTTACAAAATAGTTAAAAAAAATCAATTATCTAACCATAATATAATAATATAAACCTTTTATAAAATAGATTACTTTCACCAATATTATAATTTTGAATTTAATTATAATAATTGTATATATTAAATTAAAATATAAGGTTACTAATTAACACTGTTTAAAAAACCTAAGTAGACCATTTCTATACCATGGCCGTACTTGGTTTTTTTATTTTATGTATAATTAATTAATTTTTTATTAATATACTGTAATATATTTTAGAAAAAAGGAAGCTAAGTAGACCAGTTGTATATACAACTGGTTTTTATATTAGAAAGGAAAATATGCCTAGAAAGTATAGTGAAGATTTAAAAAAGAAAGCCTTAAAAAGGTATTGGTCATGAGAAAATTTAGATAAAATTGCTTTAGAAATGAATCTACAAACATCGATGATTTGACCGAAGAAATTTATCAATCAATGCTATAATAAAAATAGAATATTTATAATAATGGTAAAATAGAATTGTTAAAAATAAAGGAGAAAAATGAAAAAAATATTATATTATGTAGTGTCTTTTATGTTGGTTTTTCAAAGTTTTGTTACTATATCTTGTTCAGATAATCCCAGCGATATGCATGAAGAGAAAAACCCAGTTACAAAATTAAATTGAAATAATGAGGACGTTTCAGGACAGTTAGGAACTTTAAAAATTTATAATATAAATGAAAATAAATTGAATTTAGTTTCTGACAAATATAAATTTAGTTTTTCAGATAATATGTGAAAAAATAATATTGAAGTTAATAAAATTAACTCTTACTTTACAGATTCTTCAATACTTCAAATGCCTAGTGAAGAAAAACCTTATGATATTGAATTAATGAGTGCCATATCATTAAACAAGTCTTCATTAGATAGTTTAATATTGGATGATTACATTAATGAAATGAATTTAAAAAAAGATACAAGGAAAATAGTACCTTCAAACTTATTTGTTAATAACAATGGTAATGGAGAAAAAAATGTGAGTTTTTTTACTTATAATACTTTTGCTATAGATGAAAATGGAAATAAAGTTGATGTATTTGTTAAAATACTTCAGATTAATTACATAATTGGAACTTTTTATTTAGATTTAGACAATATAATAAAAAACTTCAACGGATCCAATGATGCAGATTTTTACCTAAAATCAGATGAAAATAACAATTTAATTTATGAAACTAATAAGTTTAAAATTAATCATCCTACTATATGAGATAAATTGTCTGATTATTTTAGAAAAGTTTACTCAAATATACTAATAAAAGCTTCAGATAATGAAGTTTTAAAAAAAAGATTTAATATAGAACGCAAATCCACATACTATAATGATATTACTTTCAATTTAAATAAAACCTTTGTGCTTGATACTTTACAAATTAAGTCCCAAAAAACTGAATCTACTAATTCCAAATATATTTATTACTATAATAATAAGAATTCGACATTAGAAGCATTAATTTTTTTACCATTAAGTTAATAAAAGTACGCAAAAAAAATTATTAAAGATAATAAACTAATATAATAAAATTTAAGTTTAATAAATATTAACGCCGTAACAACCCGGCGTTTTTAATTTGGGCGAAAGAAATAATTAGGGGATTTAAATAAAACCATTTATATAAAAAACTGCTATTAATAAAGCAGTTTTTATTTTGGTTATTAAAGATTAAGAGGGTGAGTAACTATCGCGAAATAATAGCGAATAAATAAATTTATTGATTTTAGATTAATAAAATATTTCATTAATAAATATATAACCACTTTATTTTCTTAATATCAAGTCATGACATAAATTTAAAAACTTCATAATAAATAAATTATTAAAGTTTCTAGTTTGTTTTTATAATGTAAAAATGAGTAAAGATAACTTAATCTATGATTATAATCTATGATTGTTATCTAGAATTTATTCAATTATTAATTATTTTGTTAGTTAATTATTTATATTTTAATACACTTTTATCTACATAATTATTTTTTAATCTAAGATTATAATCTAAGATTATAACTACTGTTCTTTGAAAACTTATTAAACTAAACAATTATGAAAAGAGAAAATAAAATGAACAAAAAAATATGGTTATTAAATCATTGGTTTAAAGGTTGAAATCCAAATAAAACAGCGTTTGCTATTCAATCACCATGAAATTTGAATGGAACAATATGATTTTATAAATCTTATTATTTGAATAGTAAATTTGATGGTTGATTTGGGATTGAAGTAAATATTAAAAATTATAAAACAAATCAAGATTATTATTATCAAGAGATTATATATGATTTTAGCAGTAAAAAAGTTAACCTAATAAAAGGAGAAGATATAGCAAATTATTTTAAATATCTTAATAATGAAAAATCTGAAGCTTATAGAAATTTTGTAAAAGAAATAAAAACTTATAAGAAAATTAATTAATACGATTAAACAAAAATTAATATTGATCATGATTTAAGTTATTTAAATTTTAAACCTTATATTGAATTAATTAATAATGGAAAAAATAAGAAAATTAAAGGTATTTATTTGTATGGAATATTTGGAGTAGGTAAAACAGAACTTGTTAAATATTTATACTTAAAAATAAATAAAGCAAATAAAAAAATAATTAATATACAAGAATGAATTGCTAATTATCAATTATCGTGAAAATTTGGAAGTTTTGAAAATATCAATCAAACACCATCTGAAACTTTAAAAAGTAAAGAAGTTTTAATTTTTGATGATTTAGGAGCTGAATTTATACATTTTTCAACAGCACCCTACATATATAAATTATTTGAGTTAAGATATGAAACAACAAGACTACAAAATAATTTTATAACTATCATCACTTCAATCTATAGCATTGATGAGTTAGAAAAATATTATTTAAAAAGTTTAGACAATCAAACTTCTAAAAAAATAATATCGAGAATAAAAGGTATTGTTGATTTAGAAATTCGATTAGATGGTGATGATAAAAGAGATAGTGAAAAAGCAGAACTTATTAATTTTAATAAGGAAATATTTTAATTTTTCGCAGGGAAAAAACTGAAAGGAAAATAACATGAACAAAAGTATTTATTTAATTGGTGTTGGTGGAACGGGTGGTTTATTATCAGGTTAATTAGCAAAGTTCTTAAATAGTAATTATAATTTATTTTTAATCGATGGAGATAAAGTTGAGTTTAAAAATATTGTAATACAACCTTTTTAAATGCATGATGTTGGTTTGTACAAAGCAGAATCTTTATAAAAAAAAATTAATAATGTAAGTCAGTTTAAAAATTGTTATAGTATCAATAAATTTTTAAATAGTAATTTGTTGTTGTTTAAAATAATTAACTCATCAGGTAAAATAAAAAATTTTGAAGATATAAATAAGTTAGTAATCATTAGTTGTGTAGATAATCATAAAACAATATTATTTATCGAAGAATCAATTAAACATATGTATTCTATTTGTAAATCAAGTGATTATTATAATATAAAAAATTTTGAGAAGTATGTTTTACATATTGATTAATCAAATGAAGATTTATATGGAGATATTATTGTAAATTATTTTAGAAGTAATTTATATGTAATAAAACCTGAAAATGAAAAACAATTAGTTATTAGCGAAGAGCATTGTCAAGAATTAATTAATGATGGTGTAATTCAACAGTTTTCTGCCAATGATCAAGCTAGTAATATAATATTAAAAATCTTAAGCAATATTAATAAATGAGAGTATAAAAGTAGTCACATTAAATTTGATAATTTAAACAGTAAGATTGATTTCATAAAAAAAGATTATGACTGGACATAATTAGCTAGTTTTTTATATGGTTATAGAATTATTAAAAAAAGTGATATAGGCAGACTTAAGTATTTACAAAAAAGCATAATTAAGAGAATTTATATTATAATTGACAAAGAAGAAGAATGGTTGAGAATATATTAAGATTTAACATTATTTTTAAAGAGAATGATGAATTTCATATACATGAATCTATTTTATTAAACTTAAATGAAAGTTCTAGTGAACCTAGATTTATATTTAAAAAATATGAAAATAAGATTATAGTAACTAAGAAAAAGGAAGCTAAGTAGACCAGTTGTATATACAACTGGTTTTTATATTAGAAAGGAAAATATGCCTAGAAAGTATAGTGAAGATTTAAAAAAGAAAGCCTTAAAAAGGTGATGATCAGGAGAAAATTTAGATAAAATTGCTTTAGAAATGAATATTAAGGTTGGTTCTCAATTAATGAGAATTTGAGATAAAAAAAGTAAACTTATTCATTATGATAGTAGAATTAAAACATGCAAAGGAGTTGAAATAATGAGTAAAAAATTAAAAAAAGAATTTGTATCTAAAGATTTAAAAACAAAAGAAAAAGAAAATAAAGTTTTAAAAGAAAAAATTAGACTTTTAAAAAAACAATTAAAGTTCGAAAAAGAAGAAAAGATATTAGCAATGGCAAGTAAAGAAATTTTGGAAAAGTCCATACCTTCTTGAACAACAACTATAATGTTGAACATGTTGAAGATGAGCATGAAGGACAAGATAATGATAATGGCAACAAAAGCTTATAAACATTATGCATGCTGTCAAATATATTATTTTATTGCAAAGCATGGCTTGGGAACTAATAGATTAATTAGTTATTTTAAAATTCATAAAAATACATTTTCTAAGTTTAAACTAAAAAATAATTTAGAGAACCCAATAATTATATTTAAAAATGGTCTATATTTTAATGATTTACCAAATTTTAATAGTCCTAGATATACAATAGCCAAAAAACTAATAATAGATATAATCTAAAAAATAATAGTTTGAAAGCGGCGCAAATTTAATAAGTAAGTGAATTTATGTAAATAAAGGCATAAAAGAATCTGAAAAAATGATTAGAAAAATTAGAGCAGGTCATCCATGAATATTAAATAATCCAAGTAGAAAGAAACATAGTGTTAAAAAATCAGAATCAAAAAAACATAATATCTATGTTAGAGAAGACTTGGTGGAAATGAATTATAGTCGACCAAATATAATCGGTATGGATGGACCAAACTTTAAGATATTTTTAAATAATGGAAAAAACAGGAGTAGAATTAATTGTTTAATATCATATGATTGAGAAAAAAGAACTATAGTTAGTTATAGTTTTGATAAAAGTGAAATTCAAATAGTGCATTATCTGTTTTTAAATAAACAAATAACTATGCCATTGAAAAAGCAAATTAAAAGATAATACAATTTGATAGAGGTTTTACCTTTGCTAATGAGTTTATTTTTAACTATGTAAATCAAAATGATTCTATAGTTCATTCTATGTCTAAAAAAGGCTTTAAACATAATGCACCAAACGAAAGTCTAAGTGGATGAATTAAACAAAAATTTTATAAAACTTTTGGTAATAAATTTAAAAATAAGGAAAATTTTTATTATTATTTTAAGAAGTTCTTAAATTTTTACAATAATTTACAACAAATAAAATATAATTTTAATATATAAAAGACCATTTATTATATTTGCAAATGGTCTACTTAAATTTAGTTATTCTTTTTAATTTAAATAATACGAAAATTAATTTTATAATTTATCAAATTTATTAATACAAATGTTTTCAGAGTTATTTTTCAAATATTTCTAAACAAGTACGAAATGAAATATATATATTATCATTAAACACAAACTGTTTAAATATTATATTGTTTTATCGAGGTATTCTAGTTTAATTTCATTAATATTTTTAATATATTTTAGTCAAAACTAGATAAATTGCTAAGTGCCCAATATCCATTATGTTGCTACATTCTTAAATTTCTAAATATTTATAAAAAAAGTTCTTTCTATGAAATAAATTATTTTCCTATTTAAGAAAGTTAATACTTTATTTATAGAAAACCTTTATTATAAGTATTTTTTTAACCCATTAAACTACAATTAAATTTTATTAGCTGATACTAAATTTAGATTAATATAATTTAAATAGTTAAATATTAATTTTTAGGACCTAAAATCTATTTTTCACATAAAAATAATTAACAACTTGAGTTAATTAATAATTTATCATACCTACATTAAAAAATAGATTTATAGTTAACTAATAATATCATATTATTTAACCCGCTTTTATATTTATATTAAATAATAATCACATCATAATATTAATTATTTTAGCTGATTCTGTTTTTATTATTTTTTTTTATATTTCACATTATAAGTTATATAATAATTAAAAGGAGGTTATAATGAAAAGTAAATTACTATTTTTTACATTTATTTTTTTAATATTTATACCTTCTTTATTTATGGTTTCTTGTGGAGTACAATATCAATCTGGTGATAATTCCGGTTGAAACATTTCTGAAGATAAAGATAATGAAATTGAATTCTCTACTGTAAGTGATCAAAAAGTATATGAGAATGAAACAATACAAGTTGAAGTAAAAGTAAAAAACGCTTATCTTTTATCACTTAGTGCTTATAGTCGAAACAACTATACAAATGTATCGGATGTTAAACTTGGAGAAAATGTATCGGATGATAGTAGAAATAAAAAATATATATTAACGATTGAAGGTTTAAGAGCAGGTGAAGATGAAATATCATTATCAATTGGATCAAATTGATCAAATTTCAAAGTAATAGTATTATCCAACGAGAATAGACCAGAAATAGTTACTAATTTTAATAATCCTATAATAGTTAAAACATATGATGTTATTAATTATAATGTAACAATAAATAAACCGATAAAAGATGAATTATTATTTACTAAAGAAAAAGATAATAAATACTTTGAAAGTATTGATGTTAATAATAGTAGTGACGACAAATCTTCGTTTACAATTAATTTAAAAGTAGCTAATAATGTTACGTTTGATGAAACTGCTGTTATTGAGCTTTCATATAAAAATGCCGCTGATAGAAAATTAGAGTTCATAATTAATAGTGATATAAGTAAAAAAGATATTTCAAATGCAAGCTTAAATTTAAATGAGTTTAATGGAGAGAATGAATTAGCTACTTTTCAAGATATATTAGATAAATTAAATAATAAATACAAAGGAATACAACTTAAAGATAGTGATATAGATAAAACACAATCAAAAATTGATAATAGAAAATCTGTTATAGTTATTTCTACAAACAGTAGTTATTACACTGGTACAGTAGAGTTTAATTATACTTATAAATGATTATTAGATAGTGCAGTGAAAAATAAAAATTTAGGGGTTATAAAAGGAGATAATATAAAAGATTCTAAAGAAGATATTATTAATAGAATAAATGAATTAAATGTTGGTCTTAATTTAAAATTAGATGATTTTGTTTTCAGTTTATATAATAATTATGGAGATAATTATATAGTTACATTAGATTCAAAAAAAACTTGTGAAATATATGCATATTCAACTCAAGTATTTCTTGAGTATGTTAAGTTCTCTAATATTAACAACGTAGTAAAAAACAAAGACTTAAATATAATAAAGGGCACAGAAGATAAACCAACTCTTTTAGACATATTAACAAAAGTTTCACAATTAAATAATGAAATCTCATTACCAGAAAGAGATTATTATATTAAATCAATTACATCTAATAGTGCAACAATTTCATGTAACGAGAGTAATATGAGATATTTTGGTGAATTTGTTGTTAATTATACTTATTATAAATGTCAAGATCTAGAAAAGTTGGTTTCTAACGATAGATTAGGAACAATAACAACAAATAATTCATTACCAACACTTGAAGAAATTGTTAAGTATATTAATTTAGCAAATCCAGGAATAAATCTTGATGCAAATGAAATAATGATTGGCGATAGTTTTTATGATGAGAGTTTAGCTGAGTTGATTGCTAAAGAAAGTTCTACAAAATATATTGGTAGCATTGTTGTATTTTATGATATTGAAAATAACTAATCACTAATTATAAAACGTTGATTGAAAGGGTATCTATGAGTAAAGTTTTTCTGTTTAAGTTTTATTTACTAAGAATATTAAAAAGTAAAATATTTATTATTTTAACTTCAATTATTCTAACTATAAACATTATTATAATGTCTATAGTTTTTATTATTAGTAAAGAAGCAGACAGCATAACTACGTCTTCTATAGTATTGATTGTCTTAAATTTATTATTCTTAACTTTTTTTAATACAGCTAATATAACAGATTTTTTTATTCAAGATAATATTTCAAACATTGAATCGTTAATGATAAGAAAGGGTAAGAGACCATCTAATATATTCATATCAAGAATATTATCAAATAAACTTTGTTCAATAACTTATTGCTTTGTAATATTTATTTTATTTATAACTTTATCTAATATAACAACATTTAAAGTTCAAGAACCAATAACCAATAAATACTCATTTGGTATTTTTGCTTTGATTGCTTATGATTTATTAATTACATCAATAACTTTAATATTAAGTGTTTGTACAAAGAAAATGAAATCAACTTTACCACTACCATGAATTATGGCTACTTTATTTAGTTTATATCCAACAATTGGACCAATGATTTTATATATTATTAATATTGGAGATTTATCATTATCAAGTGTTACTATGGGTGACAATTTAGGTTTGTATGATACTTACTTGGAAAGAAAGAATAATAATAGAATTTTAAATAAGTTATATGCAGATTATAATGATACCACCAGAATAATTGCATATAACGATGTTTTTAATAATGAAAATCTTTTTAATATTAAGCAAATAAATGGTGGATATAATCAACATAATAATAATGATATTAATCAAATTAAAAATTATTTAATAAATATTAGTAGCAGTAGCTGACAAACGTTAGATTTTTATTATCAGAATAAACAAAATAAGTTAACAACATTTATAAAAGAATATATTGAATCGTTAAAAGTTGATGATAAATTAACGGTTATATTTGGCGAAGACTTCTCTTCTGATTTATTGAAGGTACAAGAAAGCGACCCATTCTTAAAAGATTTAATTGCTATTTCACCTGAACCAGTTGATACAACTTCAAATACAAATCAATATTTAAATAATGTTTATTTTATAAATAATAATAGTTTTGAAGTTTATAAAGGTAATAATGGTATAAAAAATACTCTACTAAATATTGATTTTTCAAAACTAATAGAAAGTAGTGTTTCAGAAGTTAATTCAATTGATCAAATATTAAGAAATCAATTTTATTATTATTATCAATTATATTTTTATACAAATATTAATTCATTAATTATTAATACACAAAAAAAATTTATTCTAGAAAATAATATTGAATTAATTAAAAAGCACTTTATTGTTCCTTATAATTTTTCTAATTTAATTTATTTTTTGATTAATCTACAACAAGAACCTAAAACAGTAACTTCTGATAAATTTTTTTCATATCTTAAATATAAGACAAGAAATACTTTATATTATAATCTAAATCCTTTTATGCATTTTTTTATCATGGCAAATAATATTGGTATTGAAGATAAATACTATGAAGCTTTTATTTATAAATCGTTTGCATTCCAAATACCATTATATTGAAACAATATAATAAAGTCTAATGATTTAGAAACAATTCTGGACCCAAAAATACCAAATGAATATAAAGAACCAGAACCTTACTTTCATATATATACACCATATTTAATTTGGATATTATCATCAATAAGTTTAATTGTTATAGCTTATAGTGCTTATATAAAACTTATTTATAAAAAAAGTAGTGACAATTAGAGGAGGCTAACATGAAAAAAATTATTATTTCTTTATTATCAACAAGTTTAATAATTAGTAGTTCATGTATAACTACTTCTTGTTCTGGTGATAATTTAAAATATGGTCCTGCAATTACAAATAGTAATATTACATTTAATTATTTATATGTACAATCAGTTAATAATGAAAATACTTATACTGATAATAATGATTTAAAAGTTATTGAATGAATTAATGATACAGTAAAAAAAATTAAATTATATAATTGGGAAATTTCACTTGATGTAAATATGAATCCAAAAGATAATATTTTATTATTAGTTTATAAATTTGATAGATATAGCAGTGAAGATTACACAAATAATAATGAAAAATTAATGTATTTTAATATTTATCTTTTCTTTAATTTAGATGGTGTTTGAAAGAATATTAATAATTTATTAGTTTCTGGAATTTATCAGTACATTGTTTTAAAAGTAAAAACTGATGAAGGAGGTATGAAATAATGAGAAAATTATTAAAGCTATTCTCCTGAATTATTCTTTCTAGTTATTCAATTACAGTTGTTTCTTGTGAGATTATATCAAATGAAAGACAAACCAAGGTATATCTGGATATGGTTAATATAAATAATGTTAAAAGCGGGATTGAAAAGTCAGAAGTAGAAAAAAGTATCAATTTAGATATTACTTCTCTATTTAATAGGTTATCTATTAGCATACCTGAATTAAATACTGATTATTTAATAAGTTATAGTGATAATGCATTTACAAGTGATAATAAATCAATTGTTAATTCAAAAGTATATATAACTGCTGTTTCAAGTTCAGAGTTATTATTGGGTAAAACTGAAGTTAGAGTAGAAGAATAGAAGGAAGTGAGCATATGTCAGTTATTTTTAAATTTTCAATATTAAGAACTTTAAAGAGAAAAATGTTTTATATACCTCTAATGGTTGTTATATTATTAAATATATTAACTTCCTTAATAGTTTTTAATAGTTTTGATGAATTTATGTTTGTTACTATTGGTTCTATATTTATAATCTTATTTAATATGATATTTATAGCATTTTATAATATTACAAATCTAAGTGAATTTTTTATACAAGATCACATTTCAAATATTGAATCATTAATGATAAGAAAAGGTAAGAAGCCAACAACAATTTTTATGTCAAAATTGTTAGCAAACAAAATCATAAGTATTACTTTTATACTACTTGTTTATATTCTTTATATTTTTTCTTCTTTAACAACTAATATTTTTCAAAGTGAATTGATAACCAATAGATATTCTATAGGAATGTTTGTATTAGTTCCATTTGATCTGTTAATAACATGAATTACATTATTATTAGCTGTGTGTACTAAAAGTTATAAAAAAACTCTACCAGTTACTTGATTATTCTCTGTTTTATTCTTTATGTATCCTGTAATAGGACCAGGATTATTTATTGCACTTGGTTCAACTGACTTATATGATTCTAATGTCATTTCTTCATTATATAGATATGAAAATTATAAAGAACGTAAAGATAATAATAAGCTTTTAATAAAACTTTATGAAGACTATAATCAATCGAAACAATTATCTAATGATTATGTTAGTCTTGTAAACAACAATCTTAAAATAGATTTTGTTGGTGAAAATGAAGATGAAACAATTTATTATTTAGATAAAAATGCTATAAAAAAATTTATTTCTTGAATGCTATCAGATAGTATTTTAAGACCACAATTATATTTATTGAGTAAAGAAGATAAAGTAGTTGATTTTATTACAGGTTATTTGAATAACACTTCTTATAAAAATAAGGCCAGTTTTACTTTTGATGATAATTTTAACCAAGATTTAAAAGATTTATTTACTAAAGATTTATTTATTAATGATTCAGTATTACTTAGCCCTAATAAGATAGACCCAAAAATAAATATGAACACATACTGAAATAATTCATATTTTAATAAAAATGATAAATATATATTTTATGGAGAAAATGGAATTAATAAATCGCTTATATTAGATAATGCAAAAAAAATAGTTGACACTAATAATGAAGAGATAAACAAAACTAATAAAATATTAGAAAATGCTTTTTATTATAATTTCTATAATATTAAGTTTCATACCGATTATTTTACCAGTAACAGTAGTGAAATTGAAATTTTAGAAAAAATAAAATTTGAATCAAATTGGCTATTTTTAAATAATAATATTCAAATACCGTATAATTACTTATCAATGCTATATATACTAATTGATTCATTAAAAGAACCAGAAGCTATATTGCCAACATACGCCTTTAATCAAGAATCTAACTATGAGACTAACAAATTATTTTATAATTTATATCCATTTAATAACTTCTATATTATGGCCAATTCCTTTGGTTCGGGTGATTATTATGACGCATTTGTTCAAAAATGTTCTTTTTTAAGAGGACCAATTTATACAATGGTTTATCAAACAAATAGTATAGAACAATTTGATGATCCAAATATTAAACCAGAATATAGTTCAATTGACAGTTACTTTAATTTAAGTGCATTATATATTGCTTATATAATAACTTCTTTATGTTTTATTGGAATGTGTTATTGAATATACGTATCTAGAATTTACAAGAAAAGTGGTGATAAATAATGATTAATATAGTAGAACTTACAACTTTATTTAAAAATAATAAAGGAATTAAAAATTTTAATTTAATAATATCTCCTGGAGAAGTAGTTGGTTTAGTTGGAGATAATGGTGCAGGTAAAACAACATTAATTAAATCAATTTTTAAAGAGTATAAGAAAAATAGTGGACAAGTATTGCACAATAATGAATCAATATATGAAACTGGTTATATTAATAAGTTAAGTTTCTTTCCTGACCAAAGTGTATACCCAAAAAATATAACTTTAAGAGATTATTGTTTATTAGAAGCTGAATTATCTGGTGTATTAAAAGCTGATGCATTAAAACTATTTGATGAGTTATGTGAGTCATTAGATTTGCAAGATTATAAGAAAAAGACCTTCAAATCTCTAAGTGCAGGTATGCAAAAAAAAGCTTTATTAATGAATTGTCTGATTAGTTCCCCTGAATATATTATTCTCGATGAACCTACAGCAAATTTAGATGTGAAAAACAGACTAGAGTTCTTAAATATCATAAGATCACTTGCTAAATCTGGGATTGGAATATTAATTACTAGTCATTTAATAAATGAACTAGAAGAAGTAATTAGTAGGGTAGTTATTATTGAAGAAGGAGAAACTGTTTATCTAAATTATTTTGATAAATCAAAAGATTCATTAGAAGAAATATATCTTAAAGTTACTAAAAAACATAAAAATAAAGATATTTCATCATTGATCGAAGATAATCTAGCAGAAAATAATATCAATAAACCAAGAGATATTGCATCAATTATTAAAGAAAGTAAAAAGAAATAATGAAGAAGTTACTTACTATTTGTGCTAGTGTATTTATAACTTCTCAACTTCCATTAATGACAATATCTTGTACTAATCCTGTAACAGTTGAAAATAATTTATATAATTTTTATAATAAATCAATAGAAAAATTAAAACAATCTGCAAGACTTTCAACAGATTTTAATAATATTAAAAAAGAAGATATTAATACAAAACTTGAAGAATGAATGAAAAAAGAATTAATTCCAAGTAATTACAGTGGTTATAATCTTACTATTGATAAATCAACAAAACCTTCTTCAGATATATTTTTGGTAGATTATAAAATAATAAGCGAATTAAATGAACCAGTTTCAACATTTGAATGCGAAGTTGACATTTTTATTAGTATCCAAGATACTTGACAAAGTTTAAATAAACTATTAAGTATTATTTTTCCAAGTGTAGTTTATTTTTATATTGATTATGATTAATAAAAAGTTATTATAATTTTGTAATAGTTATTAAGCTAATTAAGAATTAAAGAAGTTAAACAGTTAATCTTTTTTAAAGGATGAACTAATTCAGCTTCTTTTTTATTTTGAAAACTTTAATCATTATTATAAAGATAACTTAGGAAGTTTTTTATTAATACTAATTTATACTTTTCTATATCAACATGTTTTTCATCTACTAATATATTAGAGGTATTAACAATCATGCTATATCTAGTTAAACACATATAATTTACATATAAATAATTTTTAAATTCATTATATGCTTTCAAATAAATATCTGGTTTTCTTATTTTTCTTAATAATCTCTTAAACTTCATTTGTATCTTTTCTACTGAAAAATGATTTTTATTCATGCTAATTGTTGTTTTTAAAGTTATTTCAGATAATTCTGTTCCATACTTATTTTTTAAGTTATTAAAGTAATCAAATGCATCGTTTTCGCTAAAATCATTAGCTTTTTTATACTTAATGTAAACTAAAACATTATTGTAAATAAAAACAAAAATTAGAATAGTAGAACTTAAAATTAAAATTAATATAGATATTATTAAAATATTATCAACGTTCAAAGTAAAATACAAAATAATTGAAAATATTACATTAACAATTATCCCGGTAATCATAAATTTACCTGATAAATTAAAATACTTTTTAAAACTATATTTATTAATAGTATTTAATTTATCCAAGTCTATAATTTTATTAAAGTATTCATTCATATATTTCATATTTCTGTTTATATAAGTTTTTTTAAATATAAACATAGTATGAGATAAAAATAATGTACTAAAAATTATAAGTGCAATCAACAGATATTCATAAAAACTACTAGTTTTAGCTAAAATCATATTACTTATCCCTTCATTAGTTTCATTTACTCCAAAAGTTTTTATATATTTATTTAATTATTAAATAGTATCATATCATCTAAAATAATTTATATCTAATTAATTAAATAATAGCTACATATCATATACTATCAGCCAAATCAA
Source organism: Spiroplasma corruscae (assembly GCF_002237575.1). Taxonomy (NCBI): domain Bacteria; kingdom Bacillati; phylum Mycoplasmatota; class Mollicutes; order Entomoplasmatales; family Spiroplasmataceae; genus Spiroplasma; species Spiroplasma corruscae. The sequence goes on along the minus strand of NZ_CP022535.1, from coordinate 709,460 downwards.
ATTATATGAAAACACTCGCTAATAATAGACGAATAAGAATATATAAATCGATAACTTATGGATTTATTTTTATAAACAATATAATAATCATAATTAATATAGAGGCAAATTCAATTATTATTGATAAGACAATACAAAATTGCTTATGTTTTGATATTTTAATTGGTATTTCTATTTAAAAAATTATATTTTCTAACAAATTAATTTCATCTCAGTGTAAAAAAATTTCTTGAAAATATGTTATTAGTATCTAAAACTTTTCTTCTTTTAAATATTTTTAGTGGAAAAATACCTATGAAAAAAAATTATAGTTAATAATAAACATATTATGATCATAATATTATCCATCAAACTAAGTTTAGTAAAACTATTTAGTGCAATTAATATTAATGAATTAGCTGTTGATATAGTTACCTGGTAATGTTTAATTAATTTTCAATATATCTTTGTTCATTTTTACAAAATCTAATTCCTTAAGTAGTATTGAACGTTTATTCATTTTCGACATCTCACTTGTTAGATTTGAATAAAGTATTTTTTTCTTATTATCATCATTTAATCGATCATAACATTCTTTACTAATTCCAATAAATCTCATTTTTTTATATTTTTCATTTTTAAATGGTTATAACGAGCATACTTTTGTAGATCTCGATACCTGTTTACCAGTATAAAGCACATTATTTATTTTACCTAAAATATCTTTAACTTTTTGAAATCACGACTCGCCAGAATTAAAACCTAATCCAGCGCTAAAATTATAATCTTTGTATTGATCACGATAATTTATAATAAAATTCTTTTACTAAATAGTAATTCAATTGTTTTATTATGTTCTTTATTTTTACTATCAGGAGATAATTTTTTAATAAAGATTATACCATCACCTTAATGTATACTATTATTAATATAATTTTCATCAAAATTATTAACATTAATAAATAAATTTTTAATAAAATCATTTAATAATTTTGATGTGTCAACTAAGTTTCCTACTCATTTGACTTTGAAGGCTTTTTGATTTTCTTATATCAATCGATATACTAATAACTTATGCTAAAATCATTACTTTCATCATTCATTTTTATATCCTCCATATTTTTATAAACTTATTATATTACTATAGTGAATATTTTTCTACAATATTAAAATTAATGGTGTTTATTAGATTTAGATATCATTTTAAAATAATTTTATTTCAACAACTATTTATTATATTTAAAATATTGATTATATATTATAAAAATTTAATCAAATTATGCATTATCTTACTCAAATTATGCATTATCTTACTCAAATTATGCATAATCTTACTCAAATTATGCATAATCTTACTCATAATTATTATAATATTACTCATTTAAATTGTAAAGTGATAAAATCAACAATAGGTAGGTAAAAAATGGATAAATCAGTTAAAGATATTATAGATTTACTGGCAACTATTAAATCAGATGAATCAATAAAAAAATTAAAAAACTACGCCAAATCACTTAGAGCAGATGGAAGGTATAATGATGCTGAGTATGTTTTAAATATTTTAGGTTCAAACAAAATGATTACTAGCTCATCAAATAATATGGATCAAGAACTATTAATCCTTGAAGAGTGTGTTTTAAATGATCAAATATTAAACGAAAATAATGATTACCTTCAAAAGTTTGTTAATATAATCAGAGATAAAACAAAACTAAGAAATTTAGGATTAATAAAAGCTATATTTTATGGAAAACCTGGTACAGGTAAAACTACATTTGTTAAAGACATTGCAAAATTAACCAATAGAAATCTTTATAGTATAAGTGCTTCGTCATTAATATCTTCATTAATTGGTCAAACACAAAAAAATATGGATTTACTTTTTAAAGATATAATAATTAGATATAAAAATAGTATTTTTATCATCGATGAATTTGATTCAGTTATAGGTTCAAGGGATGAAAATATGAACAAAGAATATCACAGAATGATAGGAAGTTTTAATTTAATGCTAGATAAGTTACTACCAGAAACGATTTTATTTGCAATCACAAACAGAATCGATATGATTGATTCTGCTACATTAAGAAGATTTAATGTTAAATTTTATTTTAGTACAATCGATATTGTAGTATTTAAAGATAGTCTAATAAAAAAAGCACTTGAAAAAAAAATAGATCATAAAATAAATTTAATAAATAAATTAATTACATATAAAAAAGATGAGTTAAACTACGCTCAAATAGATGAGATATTAACAGATTCACTATTTAACGGATATAATCTTGAACATAGTGTATACAAGATATTAAATTTTGCAGAAGAAGATATAATTAATTCAAAATTATTTTCGGATAAAGATAAGTCCATTATTTTAAATAAAAGTTATTCGACAATAAGGAGGATAAAAGATGAAACTAATAAGATATAAAAGTCCTTATCAACCATCAAAAAAACCAGCTGGAGGAGGTATTGATTATTTAAAATGAGACTTAAGCTTAAATAAACTAATTGAATTACAAGTTATGATAAAAAATGTGTTAAATCAATTCACTTACTTTGAAAGTGATTTTAACTTAATGCCGATAAAAATAAGATTTGGTAGATTATTACCTAAGACAGATAGGATTGAGCTTATATTTAAGAATAATGATAAATCTCCCAAACAAATTGGGTCATATTATATTTTTGAAAACAAAAAAATAATAGATCAAATTGATATTGTATATTCATGTTCGAGAGAAGATATTGAAAATACACTAAATAATTTAAATGAATTGATTGATTTGTGACCACAACGATTAATAAACAAAATAATTTATTATAAAAATCAATACATTATTATAAGCTCTAAAAATAAAAAGGATAAAATGCCTGAGGAAAAAAATTATAAAAATAAAATTAATGATAAAATTAATGAATATGTCAAACAAAATAATTTAAAAAAATTTGCTAATTACTATAACGAGTTTTATAAGATTTTAAAGTTAGAAATAACAAATCAAAGAGCATTTACAGAAGGCCAAATAATTACTTTTTTTGATATAGATTCATTTGAAAATATATTAAAAAAATTAAAAATTAAAGAAGTCGAAATTGAAGAATCTATAATTGTACTTGAGAAATTTATTAACTTAGATAAAATCACTTTAAACAAAATAGTTGAATTGTATCCATTTTTAATTTCAAATGCTTCTAGAGATTTAAAAATAGAAGTATCAAATAATTATAATAATATAAATAAACGCATCTCGATTGATAAAGGATTAAAGACAAATGGTGTAATTGGAGTTATTGATTCATATGGTTCATTTAGTAATGGTTGAGAAAGCTATGTTGATTATGTGGAAGAACCATTTCCAAACATTAAGGGATTTAATTTTCAAAAAAATTACAGTCATGGCACTTCCGTTTCTACTTTAATTATAGGGCATGACATTATTAATCCTAAATATAAGGATGATTTAGGAGTATTTAAAGTAAAATTATTTGGTATATTACCCCTTGATCCTATTAATATGTTTTATTTTATGAAAAAAATTGATAATATTATCAAAAATAATTCAAGAGATATTAAAATTTGAAATTTATCAATAAATTCTGAAAACGATTCAAATGGTATTTCATTGTTAGGTCAATATTTTGACATATTACAAAAAAAATATAATGTTCTATTTATTGTTTCTGCAGGAAATAATGAAAAGGAATTATCAGCAGGAGCGGATTCATTGTCTGCTATAACTGTCGGTTCTCTATTTGAAGATAAAAATGGTATTTTAAGAAAAACTAGTTATTCTGGTTCAAAAGAAATTTTTGGTAGATTTATAAAACCCAATACTTATGAAATCTCAAATGATATATATAATGAAGAAAGTTCTAATAACTTTCAATATACAATTGATAGCGAAGGTTATTTAACATGGGAAGATGGCACATCTTTTTCTGCCCCATTAACGGCTAGAAAATGTTGTTATTTGATGAATGAATATAAGCTTAGTTTAGAATCAGTTAAAGCAATTATTAATTTATTGTCTGAAATTTCAGAATATAAAATTCCAAATATTTTATTTGATAATAATACTGAAAGTATATTATTGATTGTTGAGGGTGTAATTAAACCAAAAGAAGATAAATTTATTGAGATTATATTACCAACTTTTGAGAATGAAAAATTAAAACAAGACTTTACTTATGGGATAGGATTATCTTATTTTGTAGTTCCTTCATATAAATTAGGCGATGAATACTCATCAATTAATCTAGAATTTAAAATAACAAATATGAACATAAAAGGAGGGTGAGATGATATTTTTAAATCAAAAGGAACTTCCAAAACAAGTGGTAAAAATGCTACTGAAGTTGATTTAATTAAACATTTTAAAAAGTATGACCCCAATAAGGTTCTGATTAATAAAGATTTTATTAATCCTAAAGGTTACGCAAGAAAAACTGATAAATTTTATTTAAGAGTTTCTTGTAGTGATTTGTTTAGTAGAAATGACCAAGAGATTAATTATGGTTGTGCAATTGTGTTAAAAGAAAAAATGCATGCCTCATTAATTAATTTTGAATTACTAAATATTGATAATATTATTGAAGAAGAAATCAATCAAGAAATTATTGAAATCATAGAAGTGTAATTTATTATTAAAACTATAATATATAATATTTATTAAATGAAGTAACTTAGATTAGTACTATACAGTGAAATTATCTAAAATCTAAAATATGTAGTTTTAATGATGTATTTAGTTGTAACCAATACATTTATGTAAAGTAGTTATTAATGAAGATGATTCTAATTTTTTATTAGAAACTAATATAAGTATTAAATTAAATATATTAAATCAATATTTTAGAGTTTTTAGATAATAATTAGAAATTTATTGTGTGGAAATCATTTTATAATCTTTAATTTTAAATTATATATTAAGAAGAGTAAAATTAAATAGTCTAAAATAAAATCTAAGTTTTTCATATAAAAGTTCACTAAAAAAAACTAATTATAAAACAGAAAATAAACACATGAGTCATTCGCAATAATGATATGAATTAATTTATGGCAAAAAAAGTTGAATCAATTTACGTTGTTAAAATTATTCATAAATAAGAAGATTATGGATAATATTATAATATATCAACATAGGAAATGAAAAATGAAAGAACTAAGATATTTAGATTCAACAATATTTGAAATTTTTAATGTTCTTGAATAATTTATTCAATAATTACAATAAAATAGTCATATAATTAATTATAAAAATTACAAATATATAAGAGTAATAAGTTTTATGAAAGTATTCTAAAATGAGGTTATTTATATAAAGAAATTAATTGAGTTATCGAATAAATGTCCTTTTATAATTTGTTAAATGAAAAATTATTTACATTTAATTTTATAATGTATGTGAATAAATTGTATGTATAAATAGAAACTTTTAGAATGTACTTTGCTGCAATATACCTAAGGATTGAATTAGTAAAACATAAATAAAAAACTAGTGATAAATATGTTTTTATTGATACTAAATTTGCAAATATAAATTATTATTATAATTCATTAAATGAAAAAAATTTATATCCATTAACAATATCTATACTATCTATTTATAAAAATAAATTTAAAAGAATATTTTTGAACACTCTAATTATTATAATTATGATGGAGAATATTCAAAATTTAAGGAAGCTATTTAATATTTGGAATAAGTTAATACTATATAATTTTTTATTTTAATTTGGTAATAAATAAGTACAATATTAATTTGAATTAATTCTATTTATAATTAAATAAGAATAACGGAATTTAAGTAGACCATTTATTATATTTGCAAATGGTCTACTTAAATTCCTTTTTTCTTTTTCTTTATTATCACACCAAAATTAATTCATAATCAACATACATAAGCTATGTCATGATATTCATTACCAAAACCCGCTTTATCTCAATCAATAATTTTAATAGATCTATGTTTTTTTGTTAAATACTACATTTAATGGGCTTATATCATTATGATTAATGACCTTACCATTTTCTTTGTATAATAATTGTAGTTTAATAATAATAGATAATACTAATAATATAATTTTAATATCAATTGTTTGTATTTTAGATAATGTAAATCCTTTTATATATTTGTATCTATAATAATAATTATCTATTTCTTTTATTTTAGGTATGTATCTAAATTTATTAAGTTTCGCAATATTTAATATTTTAAACATATTTTCATAATTACTATTTTTTTGTTTTACTAAATAATTTTTTCTTTTAATTATTTTTTTGGACAGACCTATATTTTTAAATTCTTTAGTAAAAATCATAATACACCCCAATTGAAGAAATTTAGAATAGCTTTTATAAAATGAGAATTCATTAATTAAAGTATACAATAAATAATTATTTTCATATGCAAACTTTTAATATATTATAAAAAAATTTACTAAAATATTAAACTATATAAAAGTGTTATAAATATACTTTTATCAGTTAACAATAATATATAATAGATATGTAAAGGTAAAAAATATGTATAAAAAATATAACATAGGAGAATTAGTAGAACTCAAAAAGGAAATAATATTGTTAAAAGTTCAGGAATTAACATTGCATTTTTTTCTTGGTAATGATAATTTTGATTTAATCGATAGATCTAAAATTGAGATTGGTGATAATGTTGTAATTGAAATTGATAATTATCAATATTCACAAAAAAATATTATAAAAGTTGTTAACGTGTTTCCTAAAAAGGAATTTGATTTAACTTTATTTCAGTCATATTATGAAGAAATGAAATATTATATAGGGTTTTATGAAATAAGTATAAATCAAGTTATAGAAAAGTATGAAAAAGTTAATACATATCTTAATATATTTGATTGATTTATTAAGGATTCTATGCTTGTAAATAATACAACAACAAAAGTAGCAAAATTCTTTTTTAATAATGGTTTAAGTTTTAATGTTTTTAAAACATTTCTATTTAAGGATAAAAACAATCAAGATTTATCTAATATAAATAAAAAAATAAAATCTATTAAAGATGTACTGATTGTTAATTTATTTAATTTCTTGGAAAATGAAAATATATATTTTGAAAAAGAAGAATTTATTAATGATCTTTATGACATAATTCGATCAATAAGCTACCAATTTGAACCAGTAGAATTAAATGCAATATTTCTAATATTAAATATATTATCAAGTAATATTAGAAAAAATATAACGTATTTAAGTCGAAAAAGTTTTATTAAACTAATGGATAATATTGATGAAAGTATTAAAGAAGATGTTTTATCTTATTGTATTGATAACAATCATATTATTATTATTGATAAAGAAAAATTTTATTTAAATATATATTATAAATTTGAATTAAACTTATCAAATTTTTTTAAGGAATTGATTTATATTAATAATAATTCAGACTATTTGAAATCGAATAAAAAACTTGGTTTAATTAATGAATTAAATATTAATTATATTGCAGATAAAAATAGTCTAAACTTAAAGCAAAAAGAAGCACTTGAAGCCTTTATAAAAAATAATATTTTAATCATTAATGGTGGTGCTGGAACAGGTAAAACAACATTAATCAAGTCAATAATTGATTTATTAGAAATAGAAGGGCCAAAGTTTAAAGTGGCTTTGACTTCATTATCAGCAATGGCAACAAATAACATCAAACAAAAGTTTGACAAGTTAAATAGTGGGGTAATGATAAAGAATATTTATAAATTATTAAAATCAAGAGGTTTAAGTAATTTCGAATTTAATGAATCATCAAAACTAGAAATAGACGTACTGATAATTGATGAGTGTTCAATGATTAATTTATGATTATTTTACTCTTTAATAAGGGCTATTGATTTAAATACAACAAAAATTATATTAGTTGGCGATAAAAATCAACTACCACCAATAGGAATTGGTAATGTATTTGAAGACTTAATAGATAGCAAAGTTATTCCAACAGTGACATTACTAGATAATGAAAGACATAAGCTATCAAATAATATAATTACTTGTGCAAACAAAATTATAGTTAATAAAGATGAATTAGATGAAGAATACTTTAATAAAATAATTAATGAAGAAGTTGAGGGAATAGAATTTCATTTTGATTTAGAAGAGTCAGAAGTATTAAACAAAATAGTTGAGGAACATGAGAATTGTAATTTTTTAGATTTAAAATCTAAAGAAGTACAAGTAATATCTAATCTAAATACTTTTAAAAAAAATAAAATATTCTCTTGCGAAAACTTAAATAATAAATTAAAACCATTAATTTGTAAAAATTATAATGATAACCTTATATATAGTTTATTTGAGAAAATATTAATAACAAAAAATTTATATAGTATTAAAACAGGTGCTAATTTTGACTTATTTAATGGTCAAATCGGATATATTAAAGAAATAAAACCTTATTATAATAGTATATATACGCATGAAATTGTAATAAGTTTAGAGCAAGGTGATATTAATACCTTGTATTCTAAAACAAAACAGTTATTCTTTAAAGAAAAAGATCAAGAACTCTTTTTAACTAGTGCCTTTGCAATTAGTTTACATAAAATGCAAGGAAATGAATTTAATAAAGTTATATATATTTTATCTGGTATTAATTCAATAGATAACTTTGTTACAAAAAGATCACTTTATACTGGTTTTACCAGAGCTAAAGAAAAAATTATAATTATAGGTAAGAAGGAAGATTTCTTTAAAATATTAAAAAACGAATACAAAAAAGGTAATGGTAATTTTTTAGAATTATTGAAAAAATAGTTTATAAACTTTTGACTTATTTTATTTAACTTTAACATTTAATATATTTTATAAATTATACATATTTAAAAAGACTTATAAATGTGTATAAGTTTTCTTTGCTAATTTTAGCTTTTATATAGCATATATAATAAATAATAATTTTTATATAAGAGTAAAAAATATTTGTTAATATCATATTAAGAGTAAGGATATTTATGAATAGTAATGAATTATTAAAGAATTTTAAAAGTAGATTATTAAATAGTAATAAAAACAGTGGTATATTTTATAACAGTTTTTTACCATCTGCATTAACAATTGACTTCAAACAGTTAGAAAAATTAGGTTTATTAAGATCAAATAGGAATGATAAAACTCCAATTACACTAAAAGAAGCTCTAAATAATAGTTCATTTTATATAAGTTTTTATGATGTAGAGCTTAGTGAAGATAATTTAACTTCAAAAGGTACATTGAGTTATGCTAAACACATTAAAAAAATAATTCAAAAGAGCAAAACCCAATCAAATGAAAAAAATATTAATGTCTTATATATGGGTTTATATTTTGTAGAAGGTTGCGCATCAACTAATGAAAGCGACTATTTTAGAGCGCCTTTAGTACTAAAAAAAATAGCAATTAATGATTTGGGTGGTTCTGTATATAATGTAGTAATAGAAGATGAACTATTATTAAATAATTCTTTATTTAATATTTTAGCATTAAAAAATAAAAAACAATGAGAGTTCAAAGATCTAGGAGATTTAATGTTAAATGATAAAGAACAGATAATAGAAAAATTAGTTTCTTATTTTGACATTATTGGATATAGATTAACTGATCCACAAAATTTCATAAATACTTCTAATTTAGAGTTTGAAAATACTAAAGGATATAAAAGAGATGAAGCAGGAAGATTATTCCAAGAAAATAATAATAAGTACTTTAATCAAGCTTTTTGTCTAAATATATGCTCGTTTGGTATATATGATATAGCATCAAGTACTATACTTTCAGCTTATAACATTTTAGAAAATGAAGACATTAGCTTTTTAGATGATATATTTAAGGAAACAAACGATATATTAGAAGATTTTGATAATGACTATAATGAATCAGATTTTGTTAATGTATCATCACTTGATTTTACTCAAAAAAATGCAGTAATTAAATCATTATCAAATTCTACATTTATATTTGGTCCACCAGGTACTGGTAAATCACAAGTAATTGTAAATCTATTAGCAAACATAATAAATCAAAATAAAACAGCTTTATTTGTCACTGAAAAGAAAGTAGCATCAAAAGTAGTTTATGATAAATTACACAATCTAAATAACTTTACTTTAATGTTTCATAACAACGACTCAGCAAGTATAATTTTTGAAAAAATAAAGAAGATGTATAATAATGTAATTGATTATTTAAACAATACCAATACTAATAGTAATTTAAATGATAAAGAATCAATTATATTAGATAAATATTATGATAATGTAAAAAAATATAAAGAATTATTTAAAGGTGAAATGGGTAAGTTGTATTTATCTTATTTAAAGTACCTAAGTAACATTAATAAAATAGATGTTGAAATAATAAGATACAATAATTTAAACTTATTTATAAATGTTAGTGATTTATTGATTAAAAAAAATTACTTAGTTGAAGAATTAAACTTTTTACACAAGTTATTAGAAGTGCAATTATATAATGAAGAATTAATAAATGAGATATATAAAAATAATTTGTTATCACAGTTATTATATAACTTTATTAAAAAACATAAAAATAAAACAAAAATTAATATATTTAATAGAAGAAAATATAAATTATTCATTAAATCAGAGCAATATTTAGAACTTATATCATTTATTAATAAATTCACTTCAACTTATTCAAATAACGAAGTAATTACAATGTTAAAGTTTATTAAAGGTATATTTAATTCAAACAATATAATAAGTAATCTGACTAATAATGTTTTAATTGCTTCATATTGTAGTAGTTTTAAAAATGAATTTGCAGATTTATTTTTATTCATGTCTGATGATTGGTTCAACAAAATAAGTAATTTGTCAAAAGATAAAATTAATAATAATAAGAAAATTATTATATATAATTATTTCTCATATATAGTAAAAAAAGTAAAGTTAGGTAATTATAAAGATGATGTAAATAATCTGGAAAAAAGTTATAAAACTTTATTTAATGATTTAGGAAGAAAAATCGCTAATACAAAAACTCATATGAGAATATCAACACTATTTAAAAATTATTTACCATTATTAAGACTATTCTTTCCTGTTATAATTGGTTCTCCTGAAATTATTTCTGATAGTAAAATCCTTCCTTTAAAAAGAAGTAATTTTGACTATGCTATATTTGATGAAGCTAGTCAAATATTTACAGAGAAATGTATTCCTATTTTATATCGTGCTAAAAAATATGTAATATCAGGAGATGATAAGCAACTCGCTCCAACAAGTTTCTTTAAGATGAAAAGTGATATATTAGAAGAATCTTTAGAGATAGAAGAAGATATTATTAACCAAGTTAATTATGAAGTTAAAGAAGCAATGAAGTTTGAGAGTTTATTAGATTTTGCTAAAGGTAGATTTAAGACTTCAATGCTTCAATATCACTATAGAAGCAAAAATAAAGAATTAATTGATTTTTCTAATGCAAAATACTATGAAAATAAATTAATTGTTAGTAAACAAGTAAAATATGTAAAGTGACCAATAGAGTTAATTGAAGTAAATGGAATAAGAGAAAACAGAATTAATATTGAAGAAGCTAATACTGTATTAGAATTAGTTAGATTTATATTAAGCAATGATAAAATTAAAGATAAATCAATCGGTATTATTACATTTAACTCTGAACAACAATCATTTATATTAGATTTATTAGAAAAAGAAAGTGCAGTTAATGCAGACTTATATATTAATCTATATCAAAAAGAAAGTGGTGAAGAGTTATTTGTTAAGAGTATTGAAAATGTCCAAGGAGATGAAAGGGATATAATAATATTCTCAGTTGGATTTTCATATGATAAAACAAATGTATTTAAAAATTATTTTGGTCCTTTAGCACAAGTTAATGGTGAAAAAAGGTTAAATGTTGCAATTTCAAGAGCAAAAGAAAAGATGTATGTTATTAAATCAATTAATTCTTCAATCATTAACTCCGATAAAAAAGGGGTACTTGATTTTAAGGATTTTTTAAAATATTGTGAGTTATTAAAAGAACCAACAAAATATGAAAAAGAATTAGAAATAATGTTAAATAATGAAACAAAGTTATTTAATATAGATAAAGATGATTATAACCAACAATTTGATAGTGATTTTGAAGTTGAAGTATTTGATGAAATAAATAAGTTATTAGATAAAGATCATTATGTACTTCATACTCAAGTTCCAGCATCTGGATATAAAATTGATTTAGCAATATATGATTATTTAAAAAAACAATATGTTTTAGCAGTTGAATGTGATGGTTTAACTTTCCATAGTAGTGTATTTAGTAAACAAAACGACTATGATAGACAAAAGTACTTAGAAAACAGAGGTTGAAAGTTTATAAGAATATTATCAACTGATTGATGAGATAAAAGTCAAGTTGTAAGAAAAAGATTTATTACTAACATTAAATCAGAAATTAAATTGTATGAGGAGGAATTATAAATTCTATTAGTAGTATTATATATAATCAAATCTAATTATTGTGTAATATTAAATATATTGCTTAATAAATTATAGTCATTTATTAATTAATTTATTAATTAAACTTATTTTAATTTATAAGCATTGATGTAAACTAATAACATATAAAACTTTAGAGAGAAATAATATATGAATCAATTATTAATAAAAAACAAAAAAGGTATTGTAATTTACAATATAAAATATAAAAATGCATTAAACCTATGCCTTTTAAAATTATTTGGCGGTATTTTTGAAAATGAAAAGTTAAAATATAGTTACATAATTAGTTCGTATCTTAAAAATATGAATATTAAACAAATTAATTTGTGTAATTCATTTGTGATTAATTCAAGTTTTATTGATACTATTTTATTAAATATCGATTTTAACTCATCGATTCTAAAATATACAGTGTTTATGAGGAATTATTTAGAATTAATATCTTTTAATAATTGTGATTTAACTTTTACAAACTATAGTAGTTCATTTGTAAACAATTGTGACTTTTCAAGAGCAATGTTATTAAATACAAATTTAAGTAGAACAACTTTTATTAGTAATAAAGTAAAATTAGCAGAATTAATAAGAGCAGACTTTTCAGAATCAATTTTAAGGGATAATTTATTTAATAGATGTGTTATAAATAATGTAAAATTGGACTACTCTTGTTTAGAATATGTTTATATTGATCATAGCAAAATATATAATAGTTATTTATTGAATATAATGTTTGATTCAATAGATTTTCATTATATAAATTTTAAAAATACATTATTTAAATTTTGTCAATTATTAGATTCTAGGTTTAACAACTCTGATTTTTATAAACTAACTTTTTTAAAAAATTTAGAGAGTTGTAATACTTGCTATTGAGTTACTTATAAATACACTAAGTTTAGAGAGTCGAAGTATTTATCAAATATATATAAAAATACAAGTTTTGATAGCTGTGAATTCGATAAAGATTTAAAAGATAATTGTAATTTTTATGATTTTAGTATAATTAATTCAAGTTTTAATCAAATAAATTATAAATTAAATATATTTAAGAAAGGGAGTATTGAAAACTGTTGAATATATAATAGCATGTTAAAATATACAGAATTAATTGATGTATTTCTATTCAAAAGTTATATATATAATTCAGATTTTAGTTATTCAAATTTCAATAGTTGTAGATTAGATGGTTTAAACATATATAATTCTTATTTAAGAAATACTAATTATGAAAAAAATTACTTTAATAATATAGTTTTTAATGATTCAGAAGTTTCTAAATCAGAGTTTTGGAATTGTAAATTTCTAAATGTGACTTTTAATGATGTTGATTTAAGCGATACAGTTTTTAGCGAATGTAGGTTTGAAAATGTAAAATTTAATAACTCTCACTTAGATAATATGATATTTAGTAATTCGGTATTACAAAATTGTATATTTATAGATTGTGATATGGAATACTTGTATTTTGATAAAACCAAGCAAATAAATCAAAAGATTATTTATAAATACCTTATTTAGTATTAATTGCTTATTATATTTTAAAAATAATATAATGAAAACAATAGTATAATTATTAAAATGAGTAAGGATGTATATGGAAAATAGACTAGATTTGCACGTTAAAAAAATAAAAGAAACAAAAAATAATATAAAAAATATCTATAAGAATAGTAATTATACTTGAATGATAGGTTTTTCAGGAGGGAAAGATTCAAGTGTGTTAGTTCAAATAATACTTGAATCATTATTGGAAATAGATAAAAAATTTTATAATAAAGATCTTCATATTGTAAGTTCTGATACACTTATTGAAAATCCAATTGTATTAAAGCAGTTGAATGAATCATTAGACATTATAAAATCATTCTGTAAACTTAATAACTTACCTGTTATTGTTCATAAGGTTTTACCTGATTATAATGAGTCGTTTTGAGTTAATTTAATTGGAAGGGGATATCCACTACCAAATCAAAGTTTTAGATGATGTACCGATAGATTAAAAATCAAACCAATGAATGAGTATATAAATAAATTAGATCAGAATAATAAGGATGTTTTAACCGTTTTAGGAGTTAGAACTGGAGAATCAAACAGTAGAGATTTAAAATTAATAAACACTAAAATTGAAAACTCACTATTAAGAAAAAATAATACAAATAATAGTTATGTATTTGCACCGATTGAAAACTTTAGTTTGTTTGATATATGAAAATATTTAGGAGAATCAAACCTAAAATACTTTAAAAAAAACAATAACAAACTATCTATATTATATGAAGATTCATCAGTTGGAGTTGAAGAGTGTCCTTCTTCATTAGATGATAAACTTCAAAAAGGATGTGGAAATTCTAGATGAGGTTGCTGACTTTGCCCTGTAGTTACTCAAGATAAATCTTTACAAGGATTTATTAATTCTGGTAACGATTGGTTGCAACCATTAATGGATTTTAGAAATGATTTAATAAAAGAAAGAGATCTTTTAGAGAATAGATATTTTGCATCATTCAGAATTAATAAAAAAACAAAAGTGGCTTCTTTGATAAAATATAGATTTATGGATTTAAAAGAAAAAGATGGAGTATATTTTTTGCCAAAAAAAGAAGGCAGAAATAAAATAATATATGGTGAATATGATAATAAAAATGACCAATTATCATGAGAAGGTAAATTTATTAAAGTATTAACTGAGGATAAGTATAAAGAACTTGTTAATAATAATGTTATAAATCCATATAACGAAAATGATATTACATTACCAGAAAACATAGTAATAAAGTTAAATAAGAATAAAAATAACAATAAATTAACAACTGTCGGTTTAGGACCGTACACGCTTTCATATAGAACTAAATTATTAAGTAAAATTCAAGAATTGAATGATAATATGAAAAACTTTGGAGTAGAAGTTATTTCAGATGAAGAAATAGGTTTAATAAATGAATTATTTGATATTGTAAAAAATGCACTTAAAAAGGATAAAAATTCAATAGAAAAAATATATAATAAAGTAAACTTAACAATGGAGAGTGAAAGAAATGCATGAAAACAAAAATAAAATACCTAGAACTAATAGAGAGTTTCTAGGATATATTGATAAAACAACAAGTCATATATATATGATTTCAGAATTTATCGATAATTCAATTCAATCCGCTCTTGATTATAATCAACAGCATGTTAACGTTAACGTTATAGTAAATTTAAAGGATGAATACATGATAATTGCTGATGATGCTTGTGGAATACCATATGATAAAAGAGACATTGCAATTAAAAATGGTAAGTCTGAGTATGAACAAGGTGATTCTTTAAACATGTTTGGTGTTGGGATGAAAATGGCTTCCATTTGATTTGGAAAAAGATTAAGAATATACACTAAGCATATAAATGATAATTTTGCCTACTCATTAACTCTAGATGTTGATGAATTAAAAGATGAGGATTTTTATTTTACAGATGTAAAAAATATTGATATATCAAAGGAATCAGGTTATAAGTTTGATTATAAAAATGGTACTATTATAAAAATTGATAAATTACACTTAAAATCAGTTCATGCGGGTAGATATGATGCAAAAATGTTTAGAAAAGGTGAAAAAAATACAGGAAAAGCCTTAGAAGAACAAATAGCATGTAGATATGCTAGATTCTTGAGAAAAGGAATGTTGTCTATTAATTTGAGTTTTATTAATAAAAAAGGTAATGAAGAGATGTCTAATGGTAAAAGTATAGACATTACAAAAGCGATGATCCCTAACTCATTTATATCAAGCTTTGGGAAAAATGATTATGAATATGCTCCTGGAAAAAATATAAATACAACAAGAGAATATAAAGAAAGATATAACATATTAAAAAAAGCTTATGAAAATAAATTACAAGATAATGTTGGTTTTGTAGGTCTTACATACGGTGATATATTTGAGAAATTTGAAAAGCAAGAAGAATTTAAATTTGAGTGTAAAATTGCATTAGCTGAAAATGAGTATAAAAATTACAAGATTCCGTTTATATTTGGATTTATTGGTAAGAATGATGCATTATTAAAATATAATGGGTTATCTGTTTATCAAGATGGAAGAGCAATTATCGCTGGTCCTAATTCAAAACTTAATACTCTAACATGATTATCATTTGACAAAGCGTTATCAAATAAAAGTTATTATATAAATAATAGATTTATCGGTGAAATTGAACTGGATGATAAAAAGATATTTAGAGTTGATAATAATAAAATGGGTTTTCACGGCACTGTTAAAGAAGATATCGAAAAAAATATTATATCAGTATTCAAAAGCAACCTTGAACCTATATTTAGAGAAATGCTTGAATTAATTTTTCATAAGGATGAACAAGTTAAAAGTGATAAAGAAATAAAACAAGAAATTGAAAGATTTTCAGAAATTGTTAATAAAAATAAAACACTAGAAAAATTTGATGTTATTCCAAAAGAATTAACTATGATTGACCCGGATAATGATGACGAGAGAACTATTAGTTCGTTTTCTGTTAGAGAATTAGAGACTGCTAATACTTTATACAACCTAACTTATAATATTAATAACACTGAATTTGATAATGATAATTTAAGAATTTTTAAGGTTGAAAGTTCTATTTTAGATGGGGTTCAGTTACTAATACTTCATGTTAACAAAGACTTTTATGGATTCAAGAAAGGTATCAAAGATGAATCTTTATTGGTGTTGATTAACCCAATCATAAATTTAATATTATGTTCTCTTTCAACATGCAAGAGCGATAAAGAAAGATTAAATAAAATATTTCAAATAGTGGAGATTTTACATAATGTCGACTAGTAAAGCAAGATTAATTATTGATAAATCAATAAAAAGAGAAACAAAATTCATTCCAGAGAAAACTTTTAATTTAACAAAGGATAAATTTATAAAAGATAATCCTTCGTATGGCATTAACTTATTAAGTGATGTTATTGAAGTTAATATGGATAAAGTTATCAAATGCATAGATCTTAATAAAAGTATACAAAAAGTTTTATTATTTGGTGAAGTTCAATCAGGTAAAACAAATAATATGATATTTTTAACATCTATGTTAAGAGATAAAGGATTTAATAAATTTATATTATTTACTGGTACAAAAAATAATTTAAATATACAAAACGTAAGTAGATTCAAGGAATCTAATAAGGATTGTAGTTTCAAAGATTTTAAAGAACTAAATAATTTTTTTCTTAAATCAGAAAATTGTCAATTCTTGTATGGGATTAAACAAAACATTTCCAATCTACTTAAAAATTTTCAAGATTTATCAGAAGTTGATTATGAAGATTGAAAGATTATTATAATAGATGACGAAGCAGACGAAGCTTCTTCCGAGAAAAGCAAAGTAGATAGAACAGTTAATACAAATATTGACAAATTACTAAGTTATAAAACAAAAAATAAATTATATTTTTCTGTTACAGCTACACCTTACGCAAATTTATTATCATATACAGATTCATTAACTCCAGATTATTTAGTGCCATTAAGTTCTTCTAAAAGTTATTGTGGATTAAAAGAATTTATTGATAATAATAGTTATATTGAGCTTGAGGAAAACTTAGTAGAAGGTTTAAAAAATATTAGTTATAACAACGAAAAATTGAATAATTTTATGAAAAATACTATTACAGATTTTCTATGTATATGTTTTAAGTATTCAAGAAATTTTCAGTTTTTAATAAATGTTGATAGTAGTAAAAATAAGATAAAAAACCTAGCCACTTATTTTAGATTTATTGTAAATTTAATAAAAATTGAAAAAGATGACTTTTTTTTAAATCATGTTGGTGGAGATGAATTAAAAGAATTTAAATTATATTTAAATGCATTAAAAGTTAAGTATACGATTGAAGGAATTAATTATATTAGAGAAGATACACCAGAAATAATTATTGGTGGTAATTTATTATCAAGAGGTATTACATTTGATAATTTATTGTATCAAATTATGATAAATCACGCTTCACCAAATAATCTGACATCAGACACATTGTTACAAAGAGCAAGGTGGTTTGGGTACAGAGAACAATTCATTAAAGAAATGAAAATATTTGTAACTAAAGTAGCTAAAAAATTTTATGAAGAGATTTATTATTTAGAAAGTAATATAAGAGATATGTATAGTAAATTATATGAACATAATTCTGGAAAAAAGGAGAAAATAGAAGAATTGTTTAAAACAATGTCTTTGAAATGAACAAGTTAAGTATGGAAAACATTAATATTTTAGAAAACTCAAATGGATTTGCTTGAGGCAAAATACAAAGTTCAAATCAATATTTTATATTAAAACAAATCAAAGATTTTAGTAACTTACCAAAGGGTGTTAAGACTCTTAATAAACCCAACTTCTCATATTACCCATCAATTAGTGGAATAGGTGTAGCAGCTAAAGAAGATGAAAGAGCAATTGGTTTCCCATCTGATAGATTATTACTTGAGATTGACGATACTAAAACAGATGCAGAAATAATTTTTTTAGTGAAAAATTGCCCAGAAAAAATAGCTAGAATGATTTATGAAATATTTTTACAACAAGCAACTGAAAATAGTATTTATGATATTGTTTGTGAATTAGAAAATATATTTGGAGTTGTTTGAAAAATAGATAAAAAGTTTCAAATAGGTTTAATTGGAGAGTTATTGGTTATACAAAAAAACCAAAAATATTTAAACGAACTTTCAAGTTCTTATCACATTGAAAATATTAAAAGTAAAAAGTTTACTTCAAAAACAGATTTTCAAATTGATCATAATAATAAAAATATTAATATTGAAGTTAAGACTACAACAAGCCAAGATGGAATGTTTAAGATGAAAAATGACCAAGTTAATAAAAATATAAATGATTATTATGCAGCTGTAAGTATTAAATTAGTAAAAAAAAGCGGACAAACTGTAATCGATTTAATTGATTGATTTTTAAAAATTCCTCAATTAGCAAGCGAGATTAAAGATACCTTTGAGGAAATAAAGAAATCACATGATAATAGAACTCTTGTTAGGTTCGATCATAAGAATGTTATTCTTAAGTTTATAGACACAAAAGAAATTCCATATATTGAAAATCATTCTGATTTGATTAAAGAAGTTACTTATGAAGTTAATTTATTTTCATTTAAAAATTTAACATTAGAAGAGATTTTTGATAACTAAAAAAATATATATTATATAGAGTTATATTATATATAATTATTTTTATATATTAATATTTAAAATAGTAATTATGAAGTTAGTGTTTTGTAGTATCTTGGTTAAAAAAGAGATTATTAAATTATATTGAAGAAGTGATTGATAAGCAAATAATATAACAAAGGAAGTAAAATTATTTTGTTATATTTTTTCTGGAACAAGTGATGTTTCAGAACAATTTAAGAAATATAATTATAATTTTATTGTTAATGATATTCAATATTATAGTTATGTACAAGCATATTGTTTGATGGTTATAAAGAAAATACCGAATTTTAATTATTTTAAAGGATATCATAATACTTTGTGATATTTATAAAAACTATTCACCGAGTTAAGAAACGAATATAAATATGGTAAAGACTCTTTTTGTAAAATGAATATTGCAATGGATGATTACCACAAATATTATGGTTATGATATAAATTGACCTTTCAATGCAAATGGTTTTGATTATTATGTTAATGTTTTAAATAGAAAAGATGAACTAGCAGAAGAAGAAAAAGATGAAATTTTAACTATCTCTGTTAAGAAGTTTAGAAAAATAAAAAAAAATAAATACTTTTAGGAATGATTAAATTGATTGTGTAATTTTTTAATTTTATGAAGATATTATCCCTACATTAGTTCATAATAAATCTGATAACTTTATATTAATGGTGTTATGTATGATTAAAATGTATCTAAGTCAGTGGGTCAAAAATTAAAAGATTAATTGTCAAAATTAGGTAACTATAAAGATATTATTAAAAATGAACCTATGATATTAATAAGATGATTATATTAAAATCAAGACGAAGTGATATTTGATTCAAATTATTGATTATATATAGTATTTGATAACAACTTTTTAAAAATAAGTGAACTATAATCAAAAGTTAAAGAGAACATTTTAAATAATTATGATATCGATTTTACTTATAAATTTAGAAATGCTAGAATCAAAAAATACAAAAATAAATTAATATTGATATTGTTAGATTAACGTTTAAATTTTATTTTTTTATAGACATTAAGTGTACTTTAAGTTATAATTAACTTGCAAAACGTAAAAACCAAGGGTGTATTTCCTTCGTTTTGCACAACTAGGTGTACACCCATTTAAAAGAAATTAAAAAAAGTAAATATTTATGTTTGCTTTTTATTTTCTATATGTTATTATAATTATGCAAAACGAAGGAACTTTTTAATAAAGTCCATACACCCAAAAAGGTTTTTAAATCTGAGTAGGTTGTACACCTAACAAAAAAAACAAAATAAGACGTTATTTTTTTTGATTACAAATTTAGGAAGGTGATACTATCAAAAAATACTATTTAATATTATGTAAATTTGGTCATGTTGGGAGAAATAAATATCTTGCTATTTATTTACCTATAATTGCATATAGTTTTAAAGAAGCTAGTCACAAAGCTAAAGAAATTAGAGGTATTAAGAAAGACCATAAAGATTGATGTTTGGAAAAACCAAGATTAATTTTAAAAGCAGAATATGAGTTATATAAAGCAGCATTGAAGAATGACATTTATTTTAAAGAAAGAAAAACTAGATCTAGACTAAATTTATTTACTGATAGAATGTTAGATGAAAAAAATTACACTAGAATTAACAAACTAAAAACAAATAAAAAATTGTATAAAAGAAGAACAGATAAAAGTGAAAGATTATATAGGTATAATAAAAATAAAATATCAGAATTATATTGTAAAAAAGAGGTTCAACAATGATTAAATTCAAATTAACAAATGCAAAGTTCCTTGATAATGTTGAGGAATTTAAAATTATCAAAACTGAATTAAAACAAAATTCTTTTATTAATTCTAAAATAACTACAAAAAAAATAATTATTGAAAAAGATTTAAAATATCCAGATTTAATTAAAGAAATAAAAGATGTAGAAGTAATAATAAAATTATCAGTTGGATTATTAGTTTTATATGCTTCATTAAGTTGTGATTATAGAACACCATTAGGTGCTAATATGTTTATTTATAAGTATAAAGTGTTCAAAAATAAATCGTATGAACAAACAAAAGGTTTTACTAAATCAATTAGTTTTAATGATTTAGAGCCAAGTAGTATTGAAGAATTAAGAACTTTATTTGAGAGTTTAATCAATAGTAAGGATTTTGTTTTCAATATATCTCAATTCTCTGATTTTATGGATATATTTAAATACTATAAAGAACTATATAATGAAATAAATAATAATGATAATTTTGTGATTGAAAACGTATCTAAAAAAGAATATTTTATTAGTTCAACTTGTAAAGAATTATTTAATAATAATAATGAGTTACAAACAATTTATAAAGATTTCGAACCAGTATATGATAATAATGAAATATTAATCGGTTATACAATTCCTTCTTCTAAGGAGAACATTAATAAATCAATTCAAAAAGATATACTTACATTAAAAAAAATAAGAGTAAAAAAGAAAACTAATATATATAAAAAAATAACTAGACAAAAAGAAAATTTATTCCTGAGTAATTATAGTGAAGTTAATTCAAATAATATTAATGGATTAGTTCAAGTTGAATTAATATATATAAAAGAAGATAGAGATAGCTTAGTTCTAAGTGTTAGTTATGATAAAGAAATAGATTTCAAATATTTATTATTATATGATAAAGGTCAACAAATAAAAATTGAGTCAATTGAAAATTCATTAAAACTAATTGAAGAAGGTAATAGTGGAACCGCAATTAATTTATTAGAATATTTAATTGGTGATGCAAAAATGCCAAATGAAACAATCTATAATAAAATAAATAATATTGAACTATATACTAAAGGATTGAACATTTCTCAAACAAAAGCATTCCTAAAAGGTATTGATTCAAATCCGATTACATTGATAAAAGGTCCTCCAGGTACCGGAAAAACTCATGTTATTAACTCAATAATCCAATACATTACAAAAGAATTAAAAGAGAGAGTCATTATCTCATCTCAAACACACATTGCTATTGATAATGTACTGGATAAATTAGTTGAGAATAAAGACCCAGTTATTCCGAGAAGAATTACAAATAAATATAATAGATATGATTTAAATAATATTGATGAAACTTTATTTGATACATGAGCTTCAAAATTTGAAGAATACATTAATGATTATCAAAATGAAGAGATCAAAAATAACATATTAAATGATTATAAAAAATTTAAGGGAGAGAAGAAAATATCATTTACTGAAAAGTTACCAGATGATTATTATGTGATTGGCGCAACAACAACTACAACTGCAATTTCTGGAAGAAAAGGTTATCAAGTATTAGAAAACTTTAAGTGATTAATTATTGACGAAGTTTCTAAATGCCCAATCACAGAAGTTTTAAGATACTTACCGTATGTAGAAAAAATAATATTAGTAGGTGATGATTATCAACTATCACCAATCTTAGAGTTTTCTAAAGATGATGTAAAAGATTTAAAATCTTATGATGAAGAAAAGTTCGACTTACTTGAAAAAACATATATAGAATCAATCTTTTCTAAAACTATAAAAAAAGCTGAGGAAAGTGACAGACTAGTATTGTTAAATGAGAACTATAGATCAACTGAACAAATTCTTTCTACTTATAATGTGTTCTATGATAATCAATTAAAATGTAATAGAAAAGATAAAGATGATAAATTAGTTGCATTTAAAGAAGACCAAGAAATAATTAGTAATGATAAAGATGTTTATTTTATAGAACCTTTAAATGGAACTGAATCTAGTAGTTCAAACTCTACATCACGTTTCAATATATATGAAAACGAAGCAATTAAAGTAATGTTAAACTATTTAATTAATAATGTTAAAAATCCACAAGAAATAAAGATATCAACAATATTTCCTTATAAAGATCAGTTGAGGAATTTCATAAGAGATAATAGCAAACTAATAAATAAACTAAAAATAAAATTTAGAAGTTACGAGATTGATACAATAGATGCTTTTCAAGGTAAAGAATCAGATATTGTTTTGGTAAGCACAGTTGTTACGGATATTAATAAACTTAATTTTCTGAAAGATTTCAGAAGAATTAATGTTGCACTATCAAGAGCGAAAGATAAGTTATTCTTGTTCGGAAACATAAATCTAAAAAAATTAGTTATGTCTGCTCCTAATAGTGGTAAAAATAATTACTTAAATAATATTATCGAATATATCGAGTCAAAAGGAATAAAAATTAGCATAACACCAAATGGAGAAATAAACTATGACAAAAGGGATAGTAAGTTTAAAATTATCTAAGTATTTAAGAAAAATTGAAGTTGTTACAAAAATATTTAAAAAATCCTCTTTTGACTTATATTTAGTTGCATCGATAATAAAAAATATCAAAGATCCAATACAAGCTATTGAATTCATAAAAGAAATTACTGGGAATGGAAGTTTATATAAATTATTTTCTAGCCTATATCTTAAAAAGTCTAAAGAATTTTCTGGTGAAGATATAGAAAATATATTAAACAATTCCTTAGTCCCAACATTTCAAGTAAGTAATTGAGAATATTATTATTACCCGTCATTAGATATAACTATTATTGGTAATAAAGTATTTGCAGGTGATATTTATAAAGATGGGAATTATATAATTAATAACTTAAACCCTGATGAAGACTTTGTTAGTTCAAAAGTAGTTCAAAACATTTTGATCGATGATGACTATGATAATTATGAATATATTTATGAGAATAATATATGTAAAATAAAACTTGTAAATAACTCTAATAAATATTATGAATTATCACTAAAGGATTTTACTTCATCTATTGAAGAGAGGAACATAAATTTATTAGATTTAAAATACGATAATCAAATTTTAGAAGGCAGATTTGATCAATTAAATAATGAATACGTCATGAATCTTAATGAAAAAGAACTTAAATTTTTCAAAGATAGTGATCTATACATTATTGAAGAAGTTGGAGTTAGACAAGTTAAAATTTGTAAGTTCTTTGGTACATACTGATATTCTTCTTCGGTGATTGAATATAGTAAAGATCAAAATATTTCTGAATTAGCTCTAAACTTTCTTATAGATTCCAATAAAATATACGAAGTTAAAAATAAGTTATTATTAAATATAATAGAAAATATTAATTCTTATTTAATTAAATGCAATACCGTTAATTCATATTTAAAAATTAAGAATTCAAACAATTTTATTACATTAGGACTAAAGTTATTAATTAATAAAGAAGAAACTTTTAATTGAAGTGATGATGTATTAAAAATTTTCTTAAGTAATTACACAAATTTAAAAGAGTTATTAGTAATTTATAGTTTAAATAATAAATTAGATTACACTATTAGCAATTTAATAGAAATTTTTAATAGTGATAAAAGAGTTATGAGTGAAGAAGATATAACTAAAGTTACAAATCATTTGAATGATGTAGAAAAACTTCATAAAGAAATTAACATACTGGTTGGTGAAATGTCACAATCAGGTGTTAGAGAAAATATGAAGAAAATAAAAATAGATAGTAATGATTTGGTTGCATTAAAAAAATTCTATAATAAACACATGGCTCATAAAAACTCTATAAATAAAGAAACAAACTTAGAAAATCTAAAAGAAAAGTTAATTTATTTCCAATCAGTAAAAAAAGTACATGATAAGGTTTTAAAACTTATCAAATAATTTCCTTATATATAAAAACACTAATGCAAACTATTAGTGTTTTTTTCTTTATTAAGTTGTAAAATCATAATATTGGGGAGGTATATAATGATTATAAATAAATTTAATAATGTCTATGGAATAAAAGGTTTTAATAAATCTTTAGACTTATCTAAAGATAAATGCTCATTAATTTATGCAAATAATGGAACTATGAAAACATCATTGGTAAAAGCTTTAAAAAATATAACTAATTCAAAAGAGATTGAAGAGAGATGATTTCATAAAATGCCTGATTATGACGTTACTATTTTTAATAAAAATTACACAAATGTTAAATCAGATTCAGATGATAGAGTAATTTGTTTTGTTAATGAATATGATAAAGTTAAATTATCTAATATTGAAGGAATTGTTTCATTAATAAAAAATGATTTTCTTAAAAAAGAGATTGAAGAAGAGTGAGAAAAAAGAAAAATATCAGTTGACAAGCTTTATAAAATTCTAAAGTCAAAATTCAATTTTAGGGACAATTCAAAAGTTAATAATATTATTTGTAGAATTACAAATGCAAATAAAGAATTAGATTGAAAACAAGTCATTGATTTTCTTAGAGCTAGAAAATGAGAAAATAAGTTTATTGATAAGAATTTAGATTGTAAACTGTTAGAGATTTTGTTAGACAATAAGGTAAAAGTTTTTATGGAAAACTCTGATAAAATTAAAGCATATAGAGAACATATATTTACTAAAAAGTCATCTCATTATACTAATGATTCATTTACATTTAATGAGTTAGAACAAATACACAAACTTTTTAGCGATAAAAATAAAAAATTTTTTAATGTAGGAAATAAATTAGTAATTAAGGATTTAGTAAATAACATTGAAGAGATTATTGATAATAAATATAAATTAAATGATTTATATAATAGAGTATTAAATGATATATATAAGTCCGAGGATACTTTAAATCTTATAAAAATTATAGAAAAAGAATTAACTGGTTCAGTATCAAAAAAAATAGTTAGTTATATGATAAATGAGAACAACTCATGAGTATTTGAGGAAACCGAAAACCTTGATAATTTTTTAATTGACTATTTTGAATCAGTTTTCTCAGATCAAAAGGAAATTATCATTGAATATTTAAATGAAGTTAAGAATGTAGAAGAATATTTTAAAAGTAAGGAGAAATTAATTAACGAGTATGATGACACAAAATGAGACAAAATAATAAAAGATTATAATGAATTATTTGATTTTCCATTTGATGTTAGAATTGAAAATAGATATAATTCTATATTAGGTTATGATTCACCACAATTTGTTTTTGAAGTTAAGGATAGTGAAGGAAATGTAAACAAAAATTTTGATTCATTAATGGACGACACTCTTAGTTCAGGAGAAAAAAAAGTTGTATTCTTCCTTGAGTTATTATTCTCTATTAATATTGTTAAAGAGAAATATAAAAATGAAAGTCCTATTTTACTAATATTGGATGATTTAGTAGAATCATTTGATTATAAAAATAAACATTCAATTTTGAAATATCTATTTGATTTTATACATGATAATAAAAAAAACAAATTAATTATACTATCTCATAATTTTGATTTTATTAGGTCATGCCAGTATGACTTGAACAAAACTAAAACTATTATGGTATCGAAAAATAAAACTACAGGTCTTCTAGACTTTTGTGATTTCTTTGATAAAGATAGTAAAGAATTATATGATAATAAAGATAATGCTATTAAAGTATTTAAAAATTGAATAGATAATTTACAAAACTCTGATAATAAAAAATATATTGTAACAGCATTACTTCCTGTTTTAAGAAATATAAATAGTATTGTTGATGATAGTAATTTATTAGATGAATCTTTGCACTATTATAGTTGCCAGAATAAAAAATGATTAGATCTTACTAAAATTTACTCTAGATGAGGTATAAAATTGAATGAAGTTATTATTCTAAATGATAATATAATTGATACTATTATTAATAACTCAAATAATATAATTAAGGAAAATAATTTTAACTCTTTACCAATATATGATTTGTTGAAAAGAAAAATAATATTATCAATCTCAATAAGATTACTGGTTGAAAAATGTCTTGTCATATTATTGGAAAAAGAAGAAATTAAAATTAAAGAATATAGATTAAGCTCCTTACATTCTTTATTAAGAAATAACAAAAATTATCCGGATGATTTAAGATTCATTGTTAGAAAAGCATTATCAATGACAAACGAATTAATACATATTAATTCCTTTATGTATGAACCATTAATCGATTTAGATATTGAAAATATAATAGAACTATATAAACAAATTATAAGTTATATAAATAATAATAATTATTAACACTAAATAAAACTTAATTGAATAACTATTTATTAATAGTTTTTTTTATTTAATATTCTTACAACAAACTTTATAATTTCAATTTAATAATAATATAAGATTTAGTAGAAGAGATTTTGTATTGAATTTTAATTCAAGATTATTATTATGTTGTAAATATTATAAATATTAGAATTTTATTGGATTTAATTTTTTAAAAGATGCATATTCTTATATAAAAGATTTATATATAAGCAATGATCATAGAACTATGGTTTATATTATTCTTATTAAAATACCAGTTTATATAACAATAACACAATATAATTTTATTTATAAGTTTGCGATTAATAGCATAGCTTTATTAGAAATATGTAATTTATGAATATATTTTAAATTATTATTTAATTATAGTTATCAAAATAATTTTGATTATAATAATTTAGATATTAATAATAATCAAGAAGTAGTCGAAAAAACTTTTAATAAACCAATAGAATAAAAAGAATTAGAAAAACTAATAAAACATATAATCAAGATAAAATATTTAATAATAATAGCAGTGTAAATGCTGAAGTTCTTAATAGAAATAAGCATAATAATATTGGTATTAAAAATAATAATAAGAAAAAAAATTATTTGAATTATATTACTACTTTTATTAATATTATTAATTGCATTTTTATCAGCTGTTACATTATTTATTAATCTACCAAGATCAACTGATGAAGTTAATGATAAAGAAAAAGAAATAAATATACTAAATAATAATGAAGTATCTTATAAATAAAGTAGGAACAAACAAGAGTGTTTCATATAATAGTTTAATAAATTATTTAGAAGTACACGATAAAAGTTTGATAATGAGTTTATAGTAAATGTTGTTAACATAAATCATTTAATTAACCTAGAGATTAATAAAAATACAGTAGTTGGTAATTATTATATTAACTTCAACACTAATATATACAATACAAGAGAGAGATTGAACATTAAAGTTACTGAATCTGAAAAAATATTTAAAGATAGTTTATCACCAATTAGAATTTCTTATGGAAGTAATCTAGAAGTTGATTACAATAAAAATGTAATTAATTTAAAAATAGATTCTTATTCTGAAAGTAATATTATTAATGCAACAATTGATAATAATAACTTTATAGTAAATTTAATAGCTAATGAAGTAGGAGAGACTATAAATGATTTTAGTTTATCAAACACATTAAAAGAAAGTTTATTAGTTATAGTTTATAAAGATGATGCTAAGTTTGATATTAACTTAAGTAAAAATGAATTAATATTAAATATAATTGATGGAGTTAAATCAAAAGAAATTGTTAAATATAATAATCAAGTTATAGATCTAAAACTTAAAACAAATTCTATTTTTATAAAAGTAATTATTAATGAATCTATCATTACTATTGAAGCAGTAAAAGATGGAAGTGATACTTTAGAATTTATGCATCTAATGGTACTAAATCAGAATATTTGAAAGTTACTGTAACAGAAACTTATACTCTAGTTATTGATAAGGTTGATGATATTGAATTATCAATTAAAGATGACTCATTAATCAAAACTGTTAATATAAAAATAAAATTACTGGAGAAAAACTAAGTGTTGATAATAACTCACCAAATATAGATAATGTAACTTATGATGATGATATTAGTAAACTAACGGTTAAACCATTATCAATTGGTTCTACAGCTATAATATTAAAATATAAAAATGCTATTGATAGTTCATTTAAAGTAACCATAACATATTTATTTGATATAAGTAAATTTGAAATAGAAATGGATTATGTTGAAGGATTTGAAAATAAAAATAAAGACTCTGATTTAACAATTGATGATAAAGAGAAATTAATATCTGAGTTATTTAATTTAAATGGTTATGTAAATAATGAGTATAAAAAATATATAATAGATTTATCATTAAATAACTTTCACTCTATTCAAGGACAAAAGATAAACCGTAAGTTTAATTTATCATCATCATTAAACTCTAAAGTAGTAAAAGGAAAACTTGTCGATGTATTTTTTAGAGCAAGTCCAATAGATTTATCTAATAGAGAGAACCAATTAAGATTTGAAGGACAATATATTAATAATATTAAATTAAATGATTTAACAGATAAAACTAAAATAACTAATGCAATACTAAAATACTTTATTATTCTAAATAAAAATTTAAATCTAATAAAGATTAATAAAATATTGTTAAAGAGTGGAACGGCTATTAATAAAAATAAACCTAATGCAGGTAATATGTTTAATATAACCATTGAAGCAGCGAGTAATCAAAATGATATAAAAAATGAAGAAGTGTTTAAGTTCCAGGGTTTCTTTATAAATGGAGTATAAGAAAATATTGATCTTGAATCTATTTTTAACTAATAGTATTAATTCTTTTTCAAATAAATTAATTAGTAAAATATTATTAAAATTTTTTTTATTTATAATTATATATTTTAGTTTTTTTAAACCACTTCTAATTTATTACTTACTTTTAAACTTATTCTATGATAGAATAAAAGTGTAAATAAGGGGAAAAATGAAAAAGATTTTAAGTTTATTAAGTTCTATTGGTTTGGTTACAACTTCTTCATCTTTGTCTATGAACGTTGTTTCATGCGGTGATAGTGATACATCAAAAGAATTAACATATCAAGATAACAAAAAGGATAGTGATGCTGTTGAATATTTAACAAACCCATTAAAAGTTGGGGTATATAACTTAGAAACAAAAAAATATGAACAATTAAGTATAGTTGATAAAAAACTCGGGAAAGATTACCATGATTTGGATTCTTCTAATATTGTTGATGGAACTAGTATAGGAACTTTCGAAGGGAGTTTGTTAAACTTTATTGATGGTAGTTTTGAAGAAGGAAAAAGTCTATTTGGAGACTTCGATACAATATATAAAGAAATAGCTGATTTAAAAGCAACTTCAACTAAAGATGGCGAAAATTTAAATGTAACCTTTTATAATGCTTCTATAAAAGGTAATAAAGATGATCTAACTTTTATTTTAAATATTTATAAAGTTTCAACTAAAATTGATAAAGATAATAAAAGTTTAGGTGGTTCAATGGAAAAAGTATTCCACAAAAATATTTCATTAACTTTATCATAAAAGCAATTTAATTATTATAATTTAAAAAACTCTGAAAATTTTACTAGTGCAGAGTTTTTTTTGATTTTATAAAGCATAGAATTTAATAATTTAGATTTTACATTTCAAAATTAGCTAAAAGTCTTTTTATTTAAAATATATTTAATCATAGGTATCTAATTATATTAAATTTTGTGTGTTTTATTATGTTTGATATAATTGCTTTTAAGAGATTAACTTTAAGTAAATTATACCTATTACATAATAGCCTGTTATAAATAAAATAAATTTTACTTTTAATATATATTTAATTTTACTTTATGCTAAGTATATAATAAAAATGTACATATTAAAGTGTACATAAGTTATAAAAAAATTAATATAAATACATGAAAGAAGGAAAAATTTAATTAATAAATGCTAAGTTTACTTAGCGATATTACTATTGTTTTATCATGAACAAATGTATTTTTAAATTCTACTAATCAAAAAATTAAAACATAAGGAGTTTTTAATTTAGAAAATAAAAGTGTAAAATGGAATAATCTACAAATGAATAAATTATTATACATTAGAAGTTGGTTTTAAATTATATATTGGAGCAGAAGCTTTTGGTTGAAATCCAGCTTGAGCTAAATCTTCTGGGTTAATGGGTATTGGAGATACAAACTTTGAACAGATGTATTAAAATTTATAGTAATATTTTAAATTATAAAAACTATTAAGGTAGAAATTAATAAACATTACAATAAATTAATTAATAAAATTTTCAATAAGTATTTCAATAAAATTAAAAGGAGATTATTAAAGTGAAAAAGATTTTTATAATATTATTTCAAGTTTCAAGTTTAAGTTCTTTAACATTAACATCAATAGCTTGCACAGATCCTTACAATAAATCTCAGGAGAAAATAGACTTAAAAGATATTGACTTTTCAAAAATTAACTTTATAGCCGGCACATCATTTAAAGAAATCAAAGAAGATATAACTTCATTTTACAATGGTATTGTTTATGGTATAGATTATAAAATTAATAATTTAAATCAGTTAGTTGATAATAATGATTTCTTAAAAGGGGGCATAAGTTTTAGTATTTCAATAATTAATGACAATATTTACTATAAGGGAATCAGTAATATATTAGTTTCAAGTTTTATTGATATAAATAGTTCGTTTAACAAAGATGAAACTTGATGATTAGCAAATATGACACTTGAAGATATTAAATATTCTATTGTATTAGGCTTGTTGCAAATTCGACCAAGAAAGCCAAGCAGAGAATCTATGAAAAAAATTGAGGAATCTGATTTAACAATTAAATATGATGATAAGTTTGTAGTAAATGGAAATGTTATAAAGGGTGCGGTGTTCACAGTAGAAGTTAAAAAAAATGCACTTTATTTTAAAGGTCAAACAAATCATACATGAAATATCAAACCTATTGATTTATCAACAAGGTATAATTTCCCTAGTAAAGAAACACTAGATCTTGGGTCTGGTTATTGTGATTATGGATATGTTGAACAGAATTTTGTTTATTGGGTAAAAAGGTATAATAAGATTCTTGAAATTGATGTTGATTATGTACTTAATATAACTTGATTAGATCAAGATGAATATGGAAATGGAAATTTACAAAAAATTAATGTAAAAGCTACTCCTACATCTAATTTCTTGATTGGTGAGTATGATATTGATTATGAATAGTATATTATTTAATAATTATTTATCATATTAGGTTGATAAATAATAAATTTAAATTGCTTTTTAAACTATTAAATATAAAATATACAAAAGAAAGTGTTGCAGAATTTATATTTCAAAATTTATCAATAGTAAACAGTGATGAAAATACTTAATGTATAGTGTCGTAAATTATCTTTAAAAAACGATAAAATGTTTAAAAATTTTTTCTTGATAAAACTTTACTTCATAGAAATAATATTTATAAAAATCCTATTATTCATTCCGATAATGGAAGGTAATATTAATTTTTAATGCATTAATAAATGCTAATAAAATAAGATCCTTTATAACAAATTTTTGTATCTGTATTGATAATGCTATTTGAAAATATTTAATTCTTGTAAATTGTAAGCGATTATTTCACTAAATACAAGAATTTAATATACACTTCTTGTATTTTTTCTTTTGTTATTGAAAAGTATTAATTACTATATTTTCATGGACTCTCCATTTTGGAGGTTGCATCTTAATATAACCTTCATTATCAACAGTATATTTATTCCCATGGATTCTAGGGTCTTCAATTTCAATAAGGTTATAAACATCATTACCAATTGAATAATAATATTTATTATCTTGTGTTTTCATAATAATGAATTTGTTTTGGTTTTAAATATAATGGTTTAAACCCAAAACATACAAATCATTTTTATTATCAAAATTTATGCTGGAACCATTATTAACAATTCTTGTTGATCTATATGAGAAAACAATATTGGGATTTTCTGTAAATTTTCAAATAAGTGATTTAGAGTAATTAATAGGAGTTGAAAATAATTCATTATATTCTTGAATTAGTATTGAAAGATATGCATTTAGCTCTTCAATTGTTTTAATGTTTTTATTCTAATACTTTGTGGTCATCTTTTTGAAGTGTGCCAAAAGTACGTTCAATCAAAGCTCTTTCTTGTGATATTGAAGTCTATTTTGTTGCAATTTTAAAGAATTAAAAATAAACTGAAATTTAGCACGAGACTCTGAATAGCCTTCAGAGTCTCTATTTATTTCAGAGCTAAATACATTTCTGTTATCTATAACATTTTTCATTGGAATACCATATTTCATAAAAGCTTCTTTATATATTTGATAATAAATCTCTATAGTTTCTTGCTCACTAAAATAACCTGCTAATATTTTTTAGTAGATTTATCGATTACAATGTTCAATTGTGTTTTAAAACCTTTTATTCATTCTTGATTTGAAGCATCGGCTTTAAAAACAGAACAAAGTTTTGCTCTCTTTTTTAAGATGGACGTGGGTGTTTCAAGATAGGTATAAGGGGTGTTTTTTTATTTGGAATATCATTCATTAAATTTAAGTACTTATTTCTTAATTTAATTTCTCTTTTTGTTTTTCTGTGCATTGTAAAATTAATTTTGTTATTTTCTTTCATTATATTTCTTAATTATGAATAACTAACTTTATTTTTTCAATAATTTTCTCAGTAATCAAACATACTAAGGTCAAAATACTTATCTTTAAAAATTTTTATAATCTCAACTTTAGTACTTTTATTTATCTTATTTTTTTGGTGTTTTACCATTGATTTTATGAATAAAAGCCTTAGGTCCAATAGTTCTAAGTCCATTAAGTTTACGATATATATGTCTTTTAGATCAACCGAGTTTCTGAGCGTTAGTGTTAATATCATTTAATTTATTTGATAGGTCTCTAATTACGCTTAATTTTATTTGTTTCATTATGTCTAAACTAATTCCTTTCATATAATTACCTCCAAGTAAAATTATACTTGTGACATAATCGCTGGTTAATTGTTGTTACATAATCGCGTATTATTTATAAAAAAATTTACTAATTTATAGGGTTGATTTATTAATATTTAACATATAAGTGATATTATAAAACTATGAGGTGTTTATGAAGAATTTAATTAAAATTTATTCAAAAATTAATATAAAAAATAAATTCTTTAGTATAGTCTTAACTTTAATGATAATTACTAATATAGTATCTTTTTCTTTACTAATTTTTATAGGTAAGGATGAAGAGTATGAGCAAAAAATTGTAAATCTACAGATAACTTTTTATTTTATTTTAATAAATATTGTTTATTTAACTGTTATGACTATAATACTTAATAATAAGAATTTTTATGATTCATTGAAAAACGGAAAAGTAAGCATGGAAATAATCAATGGTTATAATAAAAAAATTATATGATTTTCTAAATTATTATCACAAAAAATTTTTATTACATTAACAATAATAATACAAATGATAATAGTCAATATATTATTAATATTCTATAATAAGGACTACCAGCCTTTACTAATTTCTCAAAGATTATTTTTCTGAATTTTTTTATTTTTTGTATCCTTCATTTTAGATTTAATTTATCATATGTTAGTTCTTTTCATAAAACAAGAAACTTTCATAACATTATTAGTTTTTTTGACTTCCATAATAATGGCATCCTTATTACTACTTAATAGTTTAACTAAAAAAAACGATACAAATGGGTATGGTGAGGTTAAAATTAATACATCTTATAGAATGATAAATAATGTTTTAAATAACTATAATAATTTTAGAGAAAATAATAATCTTGATACAACTACTTTAATAAAATCTTTGATTGATCTTAAACTTGACTATTATATTGAATATAATTTTAATAATAATTTTAATTATAATAGTTATATATTTAATGATGAATATATAAATAAAAACAAAGACAATATTTTTATAAAGTTCATTTTAAACGAACTAAATTCTATAAAGAATAATAAATCTATTTTTAATTTAAAATTAAATGAAATAAAATATTTATCAGATAATGAGCTAGATAATTTAATTTTAAGTATTTGAAATAACTTTTATAAAGTAACCGATAATATTTTTTATAAGAAATTATATGATAATTATATTAATAGAATAAATGATAATAATATAAATAGAAACAATAAAACATTTAAATATTTAATCCCAAATGAGTATAATTTTGATGATGAGAAAAATAACTCAGAAGTTGCTGATGTAAAAGATAATGGATACACAACAATAAAAAATAACCCTGAAATCGCAATATTAATTAATTTATATATAAGTATTTTAGATGAATTCTACAACATAAATGAAGAGAATAATTATAATACTGATATATTTAAAATCTACATAGAACAAACAGACCTTAATGATGCCTATTTTAATGCAATTAGATTTAATTTATTGAACCATTTATCTAATATGTTATATGGTTTTAATGATGAAAGGTATGATTATTTTATTGCAAATCAAATATTTGGACCAATAAGCAATTTGAAATATACAAGACTTGTAAATGATGTTAATAATCTAAATAAATATAGATATTTTTCTTATAACTTTACTTATGATTATAATAAGTTCAGTTCACTAAATAATAAATTTAAATATAGATCTACGATTTTTCAAGAAAAATATTGAGCAAGCAATTCTAATTTAAAAGAACTGATTAAAGTTACAAATAAAATGATAATGAGTGAATATCCACTCTCATCATTAGATAAAAAATATTGAACCGTATTGTTTAATATAGAGCCTCCAAAAGGAGTTGAAAAACCACCAACTATTTGCAAGGCCGAGTCAGTTAAATCAATAAGTGAGATCTATAGTAATCAAAATTACTCTATTTGTAACTTGAAAAATGTTTATGTTTCTCAATACAGAGATGCACAAGATAGTTATAATAAACCCACAAAAGATGATTTACTAATTTATTCTAATGATAAAGATACAAATTTTCTAGGTGATTCTTCAATTATAGATGATAATTATAAAATTGATATTTATAGTGAAAATTATTTTTCTACAAATAAAAAAGGTCAAATTTTAAATTACTTTGCTTTAATATTGCCTTGGTTTATAATTTTATCAACATTAGACATATGTACTTATTTTTTATTTATTCGTAGATTTGAAAACAACATCTAGAAAGGACTTAAAAAGATGATAAAAATAAATAATATTACTAAAAAAATTAAAAATAAAATTATTTTGGATGAAGTAACTTTTGAAATAAATGAGAGAGATGTGATAGGAATAATTGGTGAAAATGGTAGTGGTAAATCAACTTTATTAAAAATAATACTTGGATTAAATAAGTATGATAGTGGAGAAATTATATACGAAAACAAAGATTTTAATTATTTTCCAGATGTTTCAAATATGTTTACTAATGTTAAACCAATTGAAATTATAGAACACTATTGTAACCTAACAAATATTAAGTTGAAAGACATTAAAACCAAAATAAATGAGGTTGCAAGTTATTTGAATTTAAATAATTTACT
Source organism: Spiroplasma corruscae (assembly GCF_002237575.1). Lineage (NCBI taxonomy): Bacteria > Bacillati > Mycoplasmatota > Mollicutes > Entomoplasmatales > Spiroplasmataceae > Spiroplasma > Spiroplasma corruscae. The sequence continues at coordinate 672,639 of NZ_CP022535.1, read as the reverse complement.
AAATAATAATATGAAAACATTAAGTACTGGTGAGAAAAAAAGAGTTTACATGTTAATCCAATTAATAATAAAAAAAACCATTTTCTTTTATGACGAACCTACTGATAACTTAGATGAAGATTATAATAAAATTTTTAAAAATATATTGAGTGAATTAATTAATAAAGGTTTAACAATCGTAATTGTTTCCCATTCATATGATTTTTTAGAGAGGTTTATAAACAAGTTATTAGTAATAAAGAATACAAAAGTAATTAATATTAAAAATTACAAAAAAGGGGATAAAATTATAAATCATATCAAAGATGATGGTATAAAAGAAGAAAATTTTACAAACAAAAGTATTATAAAATGATAATAATTAAAACAAATATTTTTTTTATTAAAACGTATTAATTTCCTAAAGAAAGGATAAATTATATGAACCAGAGCCCTTATTATTTTCTAACAAATACGGATATAGAAATTTGAAATAATTCTCTAGATTGCGATTGTGAAGTAGATGAATGTATATCTAATCATAAATTATGTGCACTTTGTAAAAAAGTTATTATCTTTAATTCTTATGAAGCATGTCAACCAACTAGTCAGTATAAATGAAATATTGATCATATTATTCCAAAATCAAGATTTAATGAATTAACTAATTACGCAAATCTTAGAAATATATATAATGTAAATGATAAAAAAAATAAACAAATAACGCATGTTATATGTAACAAAATAAAAGGTGATGAATTTAATCCAAATTTTGAAAATGGGTTTGGATTTATTAATAACACCAATATTTAATAATTATTAATCTTTTAAAATTTATAAAGTATAAAATAAGTATTTATATAAATTAAGCTATTAAATATAAATAACCAATATAATTTATTTAACCATATGAATATATTTTTGTCATCTTCCTCTAAGTCATCTTCTTACATATACAATTGATCGTAGTAGAGGATCAACAATTACTGATGCATAAATACATAATAACCCTGGTCCTTCAACAATATTAAATCCTTTAACAATTATAAAAGGAAGAATAACCATACCAAGACCCATTGTAATAAATGAAATAATAATAGGGAATCACAAATCTCCAACACTTCATAATGATCTTAATAATGTCATGTTAACAGTATCAAATAATATTTTTACTGAAAAGATTGTAAGTAATGAAACTCCTCAAGGAATAGCAGTATCTTTAGAGTTTAATATTCATAATAATGGATAACTAATAGCAATCATAACTAAGTTAGATATTATAGTTACATATATTGCGGTCTTTCAACAATTTAAAGCAATTTCATAAGCTCCTTGTTTATCTTGTTCTCCAATTTTTCTAGATACAAAAACAGCAGTTACAGTACCAATTGCTTGAATAAATGCTGATGAGTATTGTCCAATACTACTTGCATTTCTATGTAATATTATTCAAACATTACCAGTACCTAAATGTAATTGACCTATCGCAACTGATGTGCCAAAGTTACATAAGTTTCAAACTCCCATTTCAATAGTAATAGGTAAACCTGTTCTTAATGTTTCTTTAGCATAGTTTCAACTTAGTTGTTTATGTCGATTTATTTTAAAATCAAAATACTTAAAACACATAAACATCATAAAGAATATTTGAAATAATCCTGTAATTGGTAGTACTAATGAACTATATACTGGAGCAATATTAGTTCCATATAATAAGATTGATATAAGACAAAGATCAATAACGTTTGCCATCATTGTTCCGATTGTAACTACTTTACTTTTTTTAATTGATTGTAAACCAGCGACAAATACTTGATAGACACTCATCATAACTAAGTTAATATTGGTAAAACGATAATAATCAGAAACATATTTTAATTCAGTTGGTTCTAAGATAACTTGTCCACTAACATCTTTAATAGGTTCATTTGCTGATGCTTCTACTCAACCAACAATTGTATCACTTAGTATAGTTATTATCATAAATATCGGTAGCATAATTGATAAGTTAACTAGTATACCAGTAACTATAACTCTTGATACTTCTTCTTTTCTTCCCTGACCAATTAAGTTACCGGCCACAATTATAGTTCCTGTTGCAATTAAACTTGGTACAAATTGTAAAGTATTATATGCTAATACTGCTTTAGAAGTTCCTTCAGCATATGCACCAGCTTTATAATTATTTATAGCAATTAAATTTATTTGAGTAATTAATATTGTAAATAATAACTGTATAAATATTGGTATAGCCATACTAAAAATATCTTTTGCATTTTCAATCTTATAAAAAGGGGTGGTTATTTTTGCAAAAGGTTCATGAATATAACTTTTACGAAGTTCTTTTTTGCTTAATTCTTTTTTAGGTAAAGTATTATCTTCCATTATTTTTTTCCTTTATAATAATTATTATACTTACTTAACTAATAATCACATTATAAAAATATTATATTATTTATTATTTACATATTTAATATTAACTTCACTTATTTCTTATTTTATAATATTAATTTATTATTATTTTTAATATAAGAAAGGAAATAATTATGAACGATAAGAATTTTAATAGTGATGATTCTACAAAATTAGCGATCGGTAACAAAAATGTTTTAAAATTTGAGTTTATTATTAAATTATTTTCATTAGTCTTAATTATTTTAGGAATTTTAATGATCTGATTTGCAATTCATTATACTTTTAATCCAGACAACATTCATATAAATAAGCTATGAAATGGTAATTTATATACTTATATATTATTTTAATAGTAATTAAGTTTTTATATTTTTTTCATAATTTACTGTAATTTGGTTTCACTACTGCACAAGCTAAAAATCATTATTTGATTGATCAAATAATGATTTACATTAAAATAACCTTGTTTATATCATCACTAACTTTTTTAAGTTTTATAAATATATTTCTATTTAATAAATATTTTAAACTTTAAAAAAAGTAAATACTAAAAGCAACTTCGAAAATAATTAGCAATTAAATGGAATTAATAAAAGAAAAGTGATAATCAAACCATTAATATTTATAAACTTATTTTTAATTATTGGATATATTGTTTGAGTATCTTTAACTTTTAAATTTGATCTAATTAATAAGGAAGAGTTTATTTCATATAATTTTTATTGTTAATTATTAACTTTTACCTTAGCTTTTATATTAATTATTAGTTATTCACTTTGTGTTTCGCTAGCTATCAATACCAAATATTATATTAAAGATGACAAATTAGTGCTAAATAATTTATAATTTAAGCAATTCCAATTATAGGATTTATTATTTTTTAGGATACTACATCAAAATAATGGATTAAAAAGATTAGAAAATAAATTGACAATGTCTTCAATCAGAAAACACCACTTAATTAATTTTCTAAGATATATATTCTAAAATAAGTTTATCAACTTATTAAAATATTTTCCATTTATATAAATTAATTAAAAAAAATTCCAAGTTTTTATTTATAAGACCCTTGAAAGTGATATTATTAATAAGGGTGATAATATGAAAGCAGCGTGCTTTGAAAAAAATAGTTTAAAATACGTGGTTAAAGATGTTGAAAAACCTGTAATTCAAAAACAAACTGATGCAATAGTAAAAATGATGTATACAACAATTTGTGGAACAGATTTACATATTCTTAAAGGAGATGTTCCTGAAGTTCCTGATAATTGTATATTAGGTCATGAAGGTATTGGTGTAATTGAACAATTAGGTAGTGATGTAAAAAACCATAAAGTAGGAGATGTTGTAATAATATCTTGTATAACAAGTTGTGGAACTTGTAAATATTGTAAAAAAAATTATCAATCTCATTGTATTGATGGTGGTTGAATATTTGGTCACTTAATTGACGGAACTCATTCTGAATATATAAGAGTGCCACATGCAAGCAACTCATTACATAAAGTAGATTCATCTAAACCTGGTTTTGAGAATCTAGTACTAATTAGTGATATATTTCCAACTTCATATGAAATCGGTGTGCTAAATGGTGAAATTAAAGAAGGAGATATTGTTACTATAATTGGCGCAGGACCAATTGGATTAGCTGGATTAATGTCAGCCAAACAAAAAAATCCTAAAAAAATAATTATGATTGATTTAGATCAATCAAGATTAGACTTTGCAAAAGCAAATGGTGCTACAGATATAATTTGTGCAACAGGCGATGAAGCAATTAAAGAAGTAATGAATATGACTAATAACGAAGGTTCGAATGTTGTTATTGAAGCAATCGGAACTAAATTTACATTTGATTTAGCTCAAAAAATAGTTTCAATAGCAGGTAACATTGCGATTGTTGGTGTATTTGGTGAGTCAGTAGAATTTAATTTACAAGACTTATGAATCAAAAACATCAAACTTACTACAGGACTAGTAAATGCTTATTCATCATTAGAATTAATTAAAAATATTGACGAACACAAAATTCCTATTGATAAGTTAATATCTCATAGATTTAATTTTAGTGAAATAGAAAAAGCATTTGATGTATTTAAAAACGCTAAAGATAACAAAGCATTAAAAGTGCTAATTAAATTTTAATAAAAAAAATAAAACTCTATTCTATTTTAAAAGACGAAAGTCTTTTTTTTGTTCTAAATCTATTTCTATCAATAAACAATATATGTTAATATTAAAAAGCAAGTAAAATAAGGAATATTATTAGGAAATTTAAATGAAACTATCAGATGAACAAATTAATATAATTGAAAATATTATTAACAATAACATAATTGTTGAAGCTGTTGCAGGTAGTGGAAAAACTACAACTGCGTTAGAGATGGCTAAAAGATATCCAGATAAGGAATTTCTTTTAGTAACTTATAATGCAGGATTAAAAGAAGATACTAGAAAAAAAGTTAAAAATAATAATTTGTATAATATTACTGTTGAAAACTATCATTCACTTACTATAAATTATTATGGAATAAAGAATGGTAAAGATGATAGTGCAATTTTAAAAGTATTAGATGAAAAAATAACACTACAAAATTTTAAAATACCTGATGTTATTATTCTTGATGAAGTTCAAGACATGACAATACATTACTACAAATTAATTGTTAAATTAGTAAAAGATTTTAATAATAAAAATATTTCACTTTGTGTACTAGGTGATCGTAAACAAACTCTTTATCAATTTAATGGTTCTGATTTTCGTTATTTAGAAAAAGCAGATCAAATATTTTTAATTAACGATAAACCTTGATTAAGATTAAAATTATCATTAAGTTTTAGAGTTCCAAATAAAGTATGTGATTTTATAAATAAAGTATTTTATAAATATGATTTTATTTATTCAACTAAAACTACTGATGTAGAAATAGATTATATAATTTATGATCCTTATAATTTAAATAATGTAAGTAAAAGTATAATTAATGAAATTGAAAAATATGGAATAGAAAATACTTTTTTACTTTCTAACACAACTAAAACTAGTAATACTTCAAATCCATTAAATAATATTCTTAATTTGATAAACCAAAACTATGCAATATATGTAAAAGAAAATTTAATTAGAAAAGATAAATCATTAAAAAAAAATAAAATAGAAATTACAACTATGAATTCAACTAAAGGACGTGAAAAAGATTTAGTTATCATTTATGGTTTTGATGATTTTTATTTTAAAGGTTATGCTAAAAATGAAAATAATTTATTACCTTGTGATAAGTTTTATGTAGCAATTACAAGAGCAAAACAAAAAGTAATTCTATTACAATCAGAATGAAGTGCTCCTTTATGTTTTTTAGATATAAAAAAAATAACTAGTACTACAAATGTAATTGGTAATAAAAGTCATTTGTATAAAGCGTGTGAGTTAGTAAAAGAATTTAAAAGTAATGACCGATGATTTGATGTTACTGATTTAACAGAGTATATTGATGCTTCAGTTTTTTATAACTTTATTAAATTATTAAATATTGAAATATTTGAATTTACTAATAATAATCAAGTAGATTTTTCACAAACTCCATTTAATAAAACAGTTGAATATAAAGAAAAAATAATTAAAGAAGATGTATCCGCATTTAATGGTTCATTGATTACTTATATACAACTTTATAATAAGGGTAACTTTAATGATGAAATATTATCTTGAATAAACAAAATTATAGAAATGAGAAAAGCACAAGATATAAACTTTCATTTAAATAAAGAAGTTGATAGAATAAATGAAATATTATCTAAGAAAACTTTATCGATAACAGAACTAACTGAAATAGCTTGTGTAATTGATACAGTGCAGTCTGGAAGAAACTATAAATATCTACAATTAAAACAAACTAATTTTGAATGATTATCAGATAAGTTTTTTGATGATTCAATAAAATTAATTGAAGAGATAGATCCAAATAATAATATATATTTTGAAAAGCAATTATATATTGATAATAATAACAATGATATATTAATAAAAGTTGCTAATGAATTAAATATTATCGAATTAAGAATTGATGGACGTTGTGATGGATATAATGAAAAAGAAAAAACTTTATGAGAATTTAAACTAACAAAAGATATTGATGATATAATGTATTTTCAAACAATTATGTATGCATATATGCTAAAAAATTCAGGTAAAGAAGTTAAACATATTTATTTATTTGATATTTATAAACTTGAAATAAGAGAGTTAAAAATAGATTTTAATAAGTTTGAACATATATTATATGATTTATTAAAATATAAATGTATACAAGATAGTATTAAAACAGATGAACAATTTTTTAAGGAGTTAAATATTTATGAAGAAACCTAGTTTTGTGGTTATAGATTTTGAGACGGCTAATTGAATGCAAATTCCGTGTCAAGTAGGGATAGTAACATGTATAAATGGTGAAATAGTTGATCGCTATCAATCACTGATTAGTCTTCCAAGAGGAGTTTTTATACATCCAAAATTTACAGAAATACATAAAATTACTAATAAAGACTTAATAGGACAACCAAATTTTCAACAAGTATTACCAATTATAAGAGAAAAACTAACGCAAGGTTATATTGTTATTGCACATAATGCTGGTTTTGATATGAGTGTATTAAAAAGAGCATTAAGATTACACGACATTAGTCCTTTTATGTTCGATTATGCATGTAGTGTTGATCTTATAAGAAGTTCATTTCCTGGAAGATTTTCAAAACACGGACTTGGAGTTTTAGCAAAAGAATTAGGAATAACTTTTAATCACCATGATGCTTTAGCTGATTCTGAAGCAACTTCAAAAGTTTTATTAAAATGTTTTAATAATGATACTTCATTCAATTTAGCTCTTAATTCTTCAAAAACAAGAATTAAAAGATTTAAAGAGTTATATGATAAATAAAAACTACAAATGAATAGGTAAAACAGAACTATCAAAATCAATTGCAGAACAAGTATTTGGTGGTGAAAGAAAGTTGTTAATATTTGATATGTCTGAATATAGTGCTGAACAATCAGATCAAAGATTAATTGGAGCTCCTCCAGGTTATGTTGGTTATGATAGTGGTGGAGAGTTAACGAATGCAGTTAAAGAAAATTCGTTCTAAATTCTTTTATTTGATGAAGTCGGAAAAGCAAATGGTAAGATTCTAGATAAGTTTTTACAGATTTTAGAAGACGGAAGATTAACTTCAAGTAAAGGGGAGTTAGTTGATTTCTCCGAGACATTCATTATTTTTACTTCAAATATTGGAGCAAGCACTGTAAAACACGATCAACCTGAAGAATTAGTTAGAGCTAAGTTTATTGATGCAGTTGAGCAATATTTTAAAACAGAACTTAAAAGACCTGAACTATTAAACAGAATTGGTCAAAAAAATATAGTTCCATTTAACTTTATTAATGACTCTAAGGTTATTTCTAAAATTATTGAAGGTAAGTTAAATAAAGTTTCTAAAACATTACAGGTTAAACATAATTTAGAACTTGATTTTAAAGAAAACTTGTTAAATATATGTGATCTTGTAAAAAGTCATTATAAACCACAAATGGGTGGTAGGGGTATAGTAAATGCAATTGATGATATTTTTATTGGAGATTTAAGTAATTTCTTATTTGAAAATTTAGAAAAAATTAAGAATTCCAAAGAATTATTAGCCTTACAAGTAAAAGTTAAAGGAGATAAATTTATTTTTGAACTTAAATAAATAATGGGAAAAAATATGAATTATACACTAGAAGAATTAAAAAAATTAAAAGTAAACTTTCATTTTAATATGTTTTGTAATATGAGATGTAATTTTTGTTTTTATGCAGTTGAAGTAGCGAAGGCTAAAAAAGTTGTTAATAAGTTAGATGATTGAATAAAAATAGTAGAAAAATTAAATGTATTTAAAGCAATAAACTTTGCTGGTGGAGAACCAACATTATATTGAGATGAATTAAAATCCATTTCTAAAAGAAGCAAAGAAGTAGGACTTAAAACAAGTTTAATAACTAATGGGTCACTAATTTCTAAAAAGGAAGAAAGTGATGTTCTAGAAGTCCTGAGAAATTTTGATACAGTTGGTTTAAGCATGGATTCTTCTTTAATATCTAATAATGAAAATTCAGGTAGAGCAATAGGAGGTAAAAGTTCATTAACAAAGAATGATTATAAGTTAATAGCAGAGAGAATTAAAAAAGCAGGATGTATTTTTAAAATTAACTCTGTAATACATTCTCAGAACTACCAAGAAAAACTAATAGATTTTATAAAAGAATTAGGTCCTAAAAGATGAAAACTTATGCAAGTTACAGATGTTAAACAACCTGAGTTTATTAATTATAAGATTACTAAGGCAAAGTTTGAGTATTTTATTAAAAATAATAGCTTAGATAAACCTAATAACCAATTTTCAACTTCTATTGAAGATGAAGAGACAGTATTTACGAGTTATGTAATGATTGATGGAGAAGGTATTTTTTACGATTCTAATTGAGCAACTAGAAAAGATGCTATTAGCTTATTGGAAGAAAATGTAGATTTATTAAAAGAATTTAATAAATGTGGGTTTAACTTGAAATCACAGTTAGAAAGATATAGAAAAGAAATTTAATTCTAGTAATTTTACAAGTTATGATAATGCTTTGTTGTTAAAGAGAATATATAATGTAAGCTAATAAAAATTTATAACAATAAAAACAATTAAAATGTGTATGTCATTGTAAGCGAAATGACATTTTTTTGTATTTCTTTAATTTTATTTATTATTAAATAAATTATTTTTACAATATTGTATACAATATATATAATTGTATACAATATTGTGTATAATAGTTTCAAAGAGAGGTATGTATGTATAAGTTTTTAACGACTGAAGAGAATGAAAAATATGTTAGTAAAAAGAGTAACTCTTTAGTTATATTTGAGAAGAAATCCAAAAAATTAAATGCGTATAAAGAAAAAGAGTACTTTAAAATGGAAAAAAACTATCAAAAATGTAAACTTAGTTTTTTAAATAAAAGAGAAAAACTTAAAAATAAACTTGAATTAAGTAAAAAAGTACTAGAAGAAAAATATCAGAGTAATAAATTAAATGATATTAATTATAATAATTATTTTAGCTCACTTGAAGAAATATATTCAAAAAAATTATTAAATTTAGATGAAGATCTTGATATTATGGAACAAAATTATGTTTTAGCAAAGCAAGACATAGAAGATGGGTTTCAAAACTCTGTAAATTATAATGAAAAAGTATACATAAGATCAATTGAAAAAAAGTTTGCTAAAATAGATTTTAAAAAACAATTTAAAATAGAAAAAAGTAAAATTATCAATAAAAACACTGATAAAAAGGAGTTTAAATTAAGGTTATTAGAAATCAAAAGAAGTATTTATGAAAATAGTAATAAGGAATATATTCCTTTTCAGTTAGCTTTTATTAATTGAAAACAACGCAAAAAAGAGAATTTTGAATTATGGAAATTGAAGAAACAAAAGCAATTGATTGAAATGAAGCATTATTCATTCAAGGATTGGATTACTTTAAGAATTTACACTATACCATTATATTTATTATTGATTATGGTTGGAGTTGTTGTAGCTGCATTTATAACTGGTATAGTTACAGATAAAATGATCTATGCTTTTAGTATTCTACTAACTTTATCGATAGTATTTGGTGTATTATTCACAAAAATACCTATTTGAAATAAATATTTAGGTGGAGCACTTATTGGTTGTATGATTATTGGTAGTTTGTTTGTTAAGTTTAATGTTTTGCCAACAGAGGTTGAAACATCGATAAAAGTTTGATTTGAAGAGCAGGATTTTGTAGGATTCTATATTTCTGTTTTATTGGTTGGTGCAGTTATATTAATACCAAAAAAAATGATTGTTAAAGCAACAGGTGGTTTTTTTGCCATTATTATTATAGGTACATTGGGAGCTACAGTTGTCGGTTTATTAGGAATGCTAGCAACCGGTTTGTCAATGAAGGAATTTTTATTAAATTATTGATTACCAATTTTATGTAGTGGTAATGGTGGTGGTATTCAACCAATTGGTGAAATAGCTGCTCAAAATGGTTTTAATAAAAAAGATTGAATGTCTTCTGCTTTAACTGTATCAACTGTTGCTTCTATTCTATCGGTAATTATGGCTGGAATTTTATCAGCAATTGGTAAAGTTAGGCCATCATTATCTGGGGATGGTAAACTTGTAAAAAAAGATATTCATACAACCGAAAGAAAATCAGAAGCAAAAGATAGAAATATTGCTGTAGCTGTATTAATTATTGGAATTATTTATATTGCATCAGACACTTTAGCAAATAAAGTATTTACAAAAGATATGATTGGTATACTAATACCTAACTATGCTTGAATGATTGTAATTGGTATAACTTTAAATATATTAAATATAATTCCAAGAGAAATAAAAAAGGGAATTAGTAAAGTAAATATATTCATTTCCAAACAAACAACTTGGTTGTTAATGTTTGCTGTTGGAATGGTATATATTAATTTTGATAAATTTGTTAATGCTTTAAGTCCTACTACATTGCTTTTATGTTTATCGTTTGTTGTTGGTGCATCAATTTTTCCACTATTTGCTGCTAAATTATTCAAATTCTATGGAGTTGAATCAGCAATAGCGGGTGGTTTATGCATGACTGCCCAAGGTGGAGCGGGTGCAATAATGGTACTGGGAACAAGTAATAGAATGGAATTAATGCCTTGAGGACAAATAACTTGCAGGATAGCTGGAAGTGTTATTTTAATATTAGCAGGAGTTTTCTTCTCAATATATGCAAATGAAGCAGTTCCGGTGGGATTGTTATAAGAAAGGTAAAAATATGAAAGATATTTCGATTACAGTAGGTAGTGTTGAATCTGGAGATTTGATGGTAGTAATTTCCAACTCAACAAATAACAAATTAGAAATAGATGTTAAATCTAAGTTTCTAAAACAATACAAGGATGAAATTTATTCAATTGTTAATGATGTATGTAAATCAAAAAATGTAAATAATTTAAAAATAGAAATAAATGACCAAGGTGCTATCCCAGCGGTTATTAGAGCAAGAGTCATAGCAGCTCTTGAAAAATGAGGTTCATAGTCTATGAAAAATTGGAAAATAAATCGTAGTCGTAGACATATGTTATTTGTACCGGCAGATAAACCAGCGATGTATCGTGATGTTGTATTTTATAAACCTGATACTATTATGTTTGATTTAGAAGATGCTGTATCTTATTCAGAAAAAGATAGTACAAGAATTTTACTGAGAGAAATATTAACTGATATGGATTACAATAAATATAATATTGAAACTTGTGTAAGGGTTAATGGGATAGATACTGAATGATTTGAGAAAGATATTGAAGCTTGTGTGCAATCTAATGTGAATATGATTAGATTGCCAAAGGTTGAAAAAGTAAGTGACATTGATTATGCGGTTAAAACTTTAGAAACATATGAAAAAAAATACAATAGAGAAGATAAGGTATTATTATTTTTAGCATTTGAGAGTGCATTAGGAATATTAAATGCATTTGAAATAGCGAAATCATCAGAAAGAATTCAAGGAATAGCACTTGGTGGGTTTGATTACTTGCTAGATTTAAAAGGTGATAAAACAATTGAAAGAACTGAACTATTATATGCAAGACAACATCTTGTGCATGTTGCCAGAGCACTTAAATTAGATGTATTTGATGTAGTCTATTCAAATGTTAATGATAAAGATGGGTTTGTAAAAGAATTTAAATTTGTAAAATCATTAGGATTTAATGGTAAATCAGTTATTCACCCAAATCAAATTAGATATATAAATGAAATATTAAAACCAACTCCAGATCAAGTAGAGTATGCTCTTGAAATGGTAAAAGCATTTAACAAGAGTGTTGAAGATGGTGTAGGAGTCTTTTTATTTAGAGGAACAATGGTTGATAAACCTGTTGTAGAAAAACAAATAGAAATATTAAAGTTAGCAGAAGATTTTGATTTAGTTAAGAAAGGGGATTATTAAAATGAGTGATAAATTAAAACAAACCGAATTAGATAAAATTAAAGATATAAGTTATAAACTTAAAGCATATAATCCTCAAGAATTAAAAACTTCAGGTTTTTCAACAAATAAAACTTCTCTACCAAATTATGGTGTTAATCGTAGTAAAATTGTTTCTCTTGAAGAAGCAATTAAAAATTCAGGATTAAAAAGTGGAATGACAATATCATTCCACCATCATTTTAGAAGTGGTGATAAAACTATTAAACTTGTAATGGAAATAATTGATAAGTTAAAAATAAAAGATATAACTATTGCTAGTAGTAGTTTTACTGACGCACATAATTTCTTAGTTGATTATATTAAAAGAGGTGTTGTAACTGGTTTAGAAACATCAGGTTGTAGAGATGAATTAGGTAAATTTGTTTCATCTGGAGAATTTAAAAATACAATGATCATAAGAAGTCATGGTGGTAGAGCTAGAGCTATTGAATCTGGTGATTTGAAAATTGATGTGGCATTTATTGCAGCTAGTTCTTCTGATGAAATGGGAAATTGTAATGGAGTAATCGGAAAATCTGCTTGTGGTAGTTTGGGTTATGGAATGGTAGATGCTCAATATGCTTTAAAAACTATTATAATAACTGATCATTTGGTTGATTATCCAAATAAAGTAATATCAATATCACAAAGTTTAGTTGATTATGTGGTTGTTGTAGATGAAATTGGAGATCCTAATAAAATAGTTTCAAAAGAGATAAGATTGACTTCTGCTCCAAAAGAAGAAATTATTGCAGATTTTATATCAAAAGTAATTGTAAATACAGAATTATTTAAAAACGGTTTCTCTATTCAAATGGGTACTGGAGGAGCTTCATTATCAGCAATTAAAGCGTTAACTGACAATATGATTGCAAAAAATATTAAATCGTCATTTTGTCTCGGAGGTATTACAGGACATCAAGTAAAATGATTAGAAGATGGATTAACTACAGCTTTATTTGATACTCAATGTTTTGATACACTAGCGGTTAATTCTATTGCAAATAATAAAAATCATATTGAAATATCAGCTTCAATGTATGCTAATGCACATAATAAATCACCATTTGTAAATAAACTTGATTATGTTATCTTAAGTGCATTAGAGGTAGATTTAGATTTTAATGTAAATGTAATAACTGGTAGTGATGGAGTAATAAGAGGAGCACAAGGTGGTCATCCAGATACAGCTCAAGGTGCTAAAATTACAATTGTAGCATTACCACTAATAAGAGGAAGAATGAGTTGCGTTGTTGATAGGGTAACTTCAATTGTTACACCTGGTTCATCTGTCGATGTTATTGTTACTGATTATGGAATTGCTGTAAATCCTAAAAGAAAAGATATTATAGAAAGTTTAAACAACAAGAACATCAAAACAGTTTCATTAAAAGAAATGATGGACTTTGCTTATAGTATAGTTGGAAAACCTAAAAAAATAGAGTACGATTATTCAAAACCAGTTGCAGTAGTTGAGTATAGAGATGGGACAATTATAGATATAATATATAAAGTTAAGGAATTATAATAAATGCAACAATTACTAGAAAAAATTTTAGATGCACGTGAAAATAGAACTAGGATATTAAAATCAAAACTAGAAAACTCAGAGTTTGTAGTAACCTTGTCTCTCAATATTCCTGGAATAAGTAAAAAAGGAGATTTAAAATTAAAGTTCATCCAAAAATGTTTCTATGAATATTTAAGTAATTTGAAAAAGTTTTATGAAACAATAAACTTCGATTTCTTTGAAGATGAAGCAGGATACATATATTACATTGAAGTTGCAAAAGGTGATCCATATCAAGTAAAAAAACTAGCCCTTGATTTTGAAGATATATTAGGAAAACATTCAAGCTTAGTAGATATTGATGTTTATCTTTCGCTTACCAAAAAAATTACAAGAGAAAATCTAGCAAAGTTACCCAGGGTATGTTTGATTTGTGATGAATTTGCAAAAAATTGTGCCTTCAAACAAAGACATCCAATTGAAGAATTAGAAAAAGTTGTTGATAATTTATTAAATCTAGAAATAGCATTTGCATTTTCAAAACAGTATATAATGCACGATATAATTAATGATGTTTCAGAAGGAAAATTATCTCCTTCAGATAGATTAAAAGAAGTAGAACTTTCAAAAAAATATAATGTATCAAGAACAAAAATAAGAGAAGTTATTGCTACTTTAACTGAATATGGTTTATTAGCTTGAAGAAAAGATATTGGAGTTATAGTAAAACAATTAACTTATGCAGAATTAACAGAAGTAATAGAATTAAGAAAATGTGCAAAGTTAATTATCTTTAAAGATATTTTTGAAAAAATAAAAAACAAAGACCATAGAGTTGTTGTAGAAAGAGTTTTAGAATACTTACAATTTCTTGATAGATCTAATTTAGATTTATTAAAAAAATGAAATGAAGAGTTTTATGCTTTATTATTTTCAATTTCAGATAAATATTTTACCAAAAACCTTTTTAATAAATTTGAAATATTATTTTCTAATGTAAGATATTTAATTAGCAAAAAAGCTGAAAGTTATTTTTATGTTATACACGAACAACATATTAATATATGCATTGCATTACTAACAAAAAGTTTCAAAGAATTAAATAAATCAATAGAGTTATATTTTGAAGATATTCAAAAAATTATAATAAAGGTAATGGAAAATGAATAATATAACAACTTACTATATTGATTTAGAAAATAAAATTGAAGTAAATAGAGTGAAAGAATTTTTAAATAAATTTAATCTAGATTATAACCTAGTCGATGCTACATTAGTTATAAAAAATGAAAATCAAAATATAATTGCTACTTGTAGTAAATTAAATAACGTAATAAAATGTGTTGCAGTAAGTGAAAACTATTTAAATCAAAATTTATTAAACAAATTAATTACTGAAATATCAAGATTAATTTATTCTCAAGGCGAAAAAGAAATATTTGTATATACTAAACAGAAAAATAAATATATCTTTGAAGATTTAAATTTTAAAAGTATTGTTACAACTGATAATGTAGTATTTTTGACTAATAATTATGACAATTATTTAAAATATAAAAATTATTTATTAAAATCTATTACAGCTGATAAAACT
Source organism: Spiroplasma corruscae (assembly GCF_002237575.1). Classification (NCBI taxonomy): domain Bacteria; kingdom Bacillati; phylum Mycoplasmatota; class Mollicutes; order Entomoplasmatales; family Spiroplasmataceae; genus Spiroplasma; species Spiroplasma corruscae. Next base: position 657,070 of record NZ_CP022535.1, on the reverse strand, counting down.
TGTATATTAGTGATGAATTGCAACCCATTAACTCACGGTCATGCATTTTTGATTGACTACGCATCAAAAAATTTTGAAAAGGTTTTAATTATACCAGTTAAAGAAGATGTTTCACTTTTCACTTATAACGAAAGACAAAAAATGATTCTTACATATATTAAAAGTTTTAAAAATGTTGATTTAATAAATGGGTCTAATTATCTTGTTTCTAATGTAACTTTTCCAAGTTATTTTTTAAATAATGAAAATGAAGTTGTCTTATCGCAGGCAGAGATTGATGCAAAAATTTTTGTAAATCTATTTGAAAGTAAGAAAAGATTTATTACGAGATTAGTAGGTAATGAGCCATTCTCAAGAACAACTAATCTATATAATAAAGTTTTAGATAAAATTCTAAATAAAAACGAAATTTCTTTTTTAGAAATAGAAAGACAAAAAATTAATGGTGAAGTTGTTTCAGCATCTCAAGTTAGAAAAAACATTTATGAGAACAAAGAATGAAATTATTTAGTTCCTAATACTACAATAAAAATAATTAGTAAAATAAATCTTAATAAAAGAATGATTGATAAAAATATATATAAAAAAAATTAATACTTATTCTTAATAAGAAATAAAACTAAAACAAGTATATCAGCAGCACCACCGGGTGAAATATTTCTATGTATTGAATAATCATTAAATTCTTTAATCTCTAAATAAAATTTTTTATCAAATTTATCTCTATCTATTAATAACAAAATATTATTCATCTTGGTTTTTATTTTATTATAATTATTAAATCCTATTTTATTTATTAATGTTGTATCATCAATTTCTAAACAACATTTTATAAGTAAAAAAAATAACTTGTAATTATGTTTTAACTTTAAGTCTTTAATTTTCTTTTTGTAAAAACTATAAATATCAAATACTACGCTATAACCATCACAAGCAACATGTCTAGCGCTTTTAACTTTATATTTTAAATATAGTTTAGAACCATATGTATTAATATTTTTATAATCAAAATTATCTAAAGTTTTACAAAAACTTTTTATATAGTTTTTTAGATTATTATATTTTTTATTATAAGTTATGTAACAATAATAAAAAATACCTAGAGCAAATATTAATCCTTTATGAGTATTAATATTATTAGTTTTTTTGAACATTTCAATTTCATACTTTAATCCAATATTTTTAAGATTTTCAAAATTCTTTATAGTGTTAAATTTATTATTTATCTCTTTTAAATATTGCTTTAATATTTTGTAACTTTTTAAAAAAGTTTTATAATTCATATCATTGTGACTACCAGAGTTCTTTTTTGATACTAATCCTAAACAAGGATAAAAAGTAATTTCTGTTTTTATTGATTTAAGTGCATTATTAAGTACTTTTTTCATATGATTACCTCTATAAAATTATAATTGAAAGGAAATATAATTAATGTCAAATATAAAAAAACATATTGAAGAATTTAAAAAATATCGTATTTCTACAATCGTGAGAACTGATTCTTATAATAATGCTTATAGGATTGTGAAAGCATCACATGAAGCTGGGATAAAATTTATAGAGTTAACACTTACAATACCTGATGCATATAAATTGATTAAAACTTGTCGCGAAGATTTCCCTGACTTATTTATAGGTGCTGGAACAGTGTTAACTTTAGAAGAAGCAAAAAAAGCGGTAGAAAATAAGGCGCAATATTTGGTTTCTCCAGTTTCAAATATCGAAATTTTAAAATGATCAAATGATAATGATATCTTATTTGTAGCTGGAGCATTAACTCCAACAGAAATGTATAATTTACATATAAATGGGGCAAAACTAATCAAATTTTTTCCAGCTACTTCAATGCCTATGAATTATATTCAATTAATTCATAATCCACATCCTAATTTTGAATTATTAGCAACTGGTGGAATAGACTATGAAAATGTAGATAAATTTATTAAGGCTGGTTGTATTGGTTGTGGTGTAACAGCTGATCTTGGTGGTGCTTCTGAAAGTTTGGATTATGAAGAAATAGTAAATATAGCAAGAAAATATGTTAATAAGGTTAATAATATATAAAATGATATATTATATTTAACTAATATTTATATAAAAAATAGGGTAAAATACAAGAATTATTATATTTTTCTAAATTAGCTTATTTTTTTATATTCATCATATAATAAATTTTATTTATTTAGTAGTTTTGATTATATTAATCTTTATAATTTAGTAAAAAACTAATTAATTTAAAATTAGTCTTGAACCCAATAAAATAGGGTTTTTATGAAATAAAACTTATAATTATTATTTGCAATTATTATTATAAGGAGTAATATTCTATTTGAGGAGAATGTAACATGGAAGAAAAGGTTATCATTGATGAGGACCTCGAATGGTATCAATTATCAAATGATGCGCTATTTGAAAGGTTAGAAGTTAATCCTGAAAAAGGTTTAAGTAAAGATCAAGTATTAAAAAAACGTGAAATTTTTGGTGAAAATATATTGCCATCATCTAAAAAACCAAGTATCTTATTAATATTTTTTAAAACATTTTTAGATCCATTGAGTTTAATAATGATTGTAGCAGGAGTTTTATCACTAATAATATCATTAGTAGTGGGTAAACTAACAGCCCCAGACATTGTTGGTTTAATAATAATTGCATTTATAGTTATAATAAATTCTATAATTGCTACAGTACAAGAAGTTAAATCTCAAAATTATGTATCTTCTTTAGACTCTAAGGAGAAAAAAGTAATACTAGTATTAAGAGATTCTGTAAAAAAAGAAATTCCAATTGAACAATTGGTGCCAGGAGACATTATTTATGTAAAAGCAGGAGATTTTGTGCCTGCTGATATTAGAATAATTGAAAACCAATTAGCACTTATAGATGAATCAGCTTTAACAGGAGAAAATGAACCAGTTTTAAAAGATGATGAAGCTATAACTTCTAATAATCTAGTATTAGGTGATCAAAAAAATATAGCATTTATGTCAACTTTGGTTATGGAAGGTAAATTATTAGGAGTAGTGTTTGGAACTGGTAAAGATTCTCAAATTGGGAAAATAGCAACAAATATTACTACATCAAATAAAGAAAAGACACCGCTTGAGGCAAAAGTTATTAGATTAACAACCATTATTGGTATAATTTCATTAATCTTAGGTCTTATCTTATTTGGATTATCTTGATTATTCAAAGATAATCTAGATGAAGGTGTCAGATCTTGAAATAGATTAATGCTTATTGCTGTATCAGCTGCAATTTCTGTCATTCCAGAGTCATTAACTATTATAGTTAAAATATGTTTAATGGTTGCTACTAAAAAAATGGCTAGAAAAAATGTGTTAATAAAAAATCCAAAATCTATTGAAACATTAGGAAACATTAATGTTATTTGTACTGATAAAACTGGTACACTAACCCAAAATAAAATGTCAGTAGATAAAGTTTTTTACAACTTTAAAGAAACTTTAGTAAATGAAGTTGATTTAGAAAATAATAAAGAGTTCTTTAATTGTATTGCTCTATGTAGTGATGCGGTTATTAGTAAGAAAAAACTTGGTAGTCCAACCGAATTAGCTTCAATTGAATTAGCTATAAAAGCAAAATGTAATTACAAAAAACTTAGAAAAGATTATAAAAGAATTGATGAAATTCCTTTTGATTCCAAAAGAAAAATGATGACTACATTAAATTTGATTGATGATAAAAAGTTTGTTTATTCAAAAGGAGCACTCGATTACGTGTTAAAAAACTGTTCTTATAAATTAATTGATGGCGTGAAAACAAAGTTAACAGAGGAAGATAAGAAAGTTATTATTAATACGATTGAAAATTTTGCTAGTCAAGGGCTAAGACTTTTGGGTCTTGCATACAAAGAAAAAACAATGCCAAAAGAAAGGTATGAAAAAGATTTAATTTTTTTAGGTGCATTAGGGATAATAGATCCCCCTAGACCTGAAGTTAAGGAAGCTGTTGAAATAGCTCGTAATGCTGGTATCAGAGTAATTATGATAACTGGTGATCATAAAATAACTGCACATGTAATTGCTTCTAGATTAGGAATTGTTGATGATGAACACAATGATGTGATAACTGGTCAAGAAATAGAGGAATTATCTGATGAAGATTTAAAAATAAAATTAAAAACTACCAATGTATTTGCTAGAGTTAATCCAGAACATAAGGCGTTGATTGTTGACTGTTTACAATCAGAAAAAAACATTGTAGCTATGACTGGCGATGGAGTTAATGATTCACCTAGTTTAGTTAAAGCTGATGTTGGTATTGCTATGGGTATAAATGGTAGTGGTGTTGCTAAGGAGGTTAGTGATGTTATATTATCAGATGATAATTTTAAAAGTATTATTTCAGGTGTTAACTCAGGAAGAAATGTATATGAAAAAATTAAGTACTCAATCTCATTTTTAATTGCAGCTAATATTAGTCAAATAATTACTATTTTATTAATTTTAGCGATTGAAAAAGATTTGGCCCTAAGTTCAGTTAACATATTATTTCATATTTTTATTGTTGAAACAATTATTGCAATACCAATTGGAATGGGTAAGGAAAGAAAAGGGGTAATGAACAATAAACCCCCACTAAATAAAAAAGAGTCCGTTTTAAAAGGTATAATACTTCAAATAACCTTAACAACATTATTTAATTCAATATTTGCATTTTTAAATTATCAATTAACTTTTTTAATTTTAGATACGACAAATCCATATAGAGCTGATTTTGCAAAAACTGGTGTTTATATTGCAATCATATTTGGTCCAATATTTTATGCTTTATTATATAATGATACATTTTTACCAATTAGTTTAAGAATCAAAACTGCCAAAAAAGATAAATTTAAACTTAATTATTATTTAATAAGTTTTATGTTTTTAGCAATAATAACAACTGTGATAACATTATTACCAATAGAAAAACTTAATGCATTCTTTGAATTTAGAACTGAAAACATGCCATATTATTTATGATTGTTATTTTTCTTGTTTTCATTTGTTCAGTTACCATTTATTTATTTTGGATATAACCTATTAAAAAAAACTATAAGCTATTATTCAAAAAATAAGAGTGCAATAAAAAGTCAATAATTATTCTTAATAAAATGAATATAAAAACATATATTTTAAATATATGTTTTTTTGTTTAATATATCATAATACTTGGTTGTTATTTTTTAATTAAATTTATATATAAAACACATACACATACTATTAAATAATGTTATTAGTGTATAACAAAATTAACATTGGTCTACTTAACTTACTTTTTCCTGAATAATAATAAATTATATATAAACTAGTTATAATAAACTGGTTTATTTTGTTTTAATACCAAAATTATTATGACTAAAAAAAATAAATCTATATAATAATTTAAGTGATTTACTTATTAGTATTAATGAAATAGAAGGACACTATATGAATAAATTTCGATGAATTATTACAAGTTTTTTATTAATTATTTTTTCAATAGGTGCATATTTACTTGCAACAGTATCTTCATATAATGTTTATGATAAAACATTTTCAAAAAGATTTGATAATAAGTTTCATGCCCAAATGCAAGAGCGTGGTCTAATGAATGATATCTTAGGAAGTTTTTATCGTGATGGATATTGACATGTATATTATTTATATAACAATCAAGCTATATTTGATGATAATGGTTATAATCATGGGAAATGAGGTTCAACAATTTATCACGTAACAACTAAGGATTGAATTAATTGAAATTATGTTGGTATTGCAGCGGATAAAGATTTAACTTATTATAACGATATTTCATCAGGGTCAATTTTTGAAGATAAAAATAATTTCTTTAATTATGGAGCTGGTACAATTATTGCTATGGTTTCATCATTTGCAAGAAACGAGCAAAATATAATGGGTTATTATTCTATTGATGGGGGATACAATTTTTTACCAATAAAAAATACTCCAATTATTGATAGAAAACAAGAGCATGATAATCCTGGTGATTTTAGAGATCCATTCTTTTTTGAAATGGATGGAAAATATATAATGTATTTAGCGGAAAATGATAATTTTGGTGTGTGGGTTGCAGATGAGCCAACAGGGGAATATTTTAAAACTGGTAAATACTATGCGAAACACCCAATGTTAGAGTGTCCTAATTTATATCAAATGAATGTAAAAAACTCAAATGAAAAAAAATATGTCTTATTTTATGGTGGTAATGGTGGATGAGGTGATAGTGCCGATAATTTATATACTGGTACGTATTATGTTGTAGGGGATATTGACAAAAACTTTGTATTTATACCAGATGAAAATCAAAACACTAAAAGATATGATTTTGGTCCTGATTATTACGCTGCAAAATTTATGGCAAACCAACAGTCAATTTTAAATATAGATAAATTAATTTCAACAGGTTGATTAGGAAGTTGGAATTATATTTATAATTTACCAGATGATGGTAGAATTGGATCGATGTCTGTTGCTAGAGAATTAGAGTTACAAAATATAGGTACTAAATCTAATCCGAATTATATAATAAATTCTGAGTTTATGGGATTTGAAAACATTAATTTAAGTAAGACAGTTTATTTAAATCAAAATAATAGTTTTACAGAATTAGGTGGAAGTTATAGAATGGTAATTGATTTAGAAAATCTAACTGATTATGATAAAGAGATTATTCTTAATTTTAAAGCTAATTTATATAATGCAAATGTCAAGTTAGATTTCTTAAATAATAAAATATCTGTAAAAAGAGATTCATCATTTGCTCCTTTAAAGAATAATGAGCCATTTTCTAAAGTTAGAGAGTATAATGTAAATTTAAAAAATCCATATAGAAATAAAATTGAGATATTAGTTGATAAAACTGTTATTGAAATGAAGTTTCCTGATGGATCTGTTTACACTATGCTTAAATTTTTAGATGAAAATGATATTGAATTAATAAACTTTGAAGCTGGAGATGAATTGAAAATAAAATATGATGTTTATACTTTATAAAAGATAAAATAAAATCCATTTATTAAAAAAATGGATTTTATTTTATCTAATATTTTCTTTTGATTTAAAATAATGTTCTATAATTTTTTTATTAATATTTATAGTTTCAATATCTTTATCAATAAACCTTTCACCACCATAAAATACTTTTGCATCAGGATGATATAGTTTTACATAGGTTCTATATTTTCTTTTAAATTGATCATATGAACAATTTGTATTTAATCCAAAATATTTAAATGCACTATCTAATGAATTATTTTCAGAACTATTTTTAGAACTATTTTTAGATCCTGTTTTTTTATTGTGTTTATTTTGAAAATCATTATAGTTTTTTTCTAACTTATTAATAACTTTATCAATTAATTCATAATATCATTCTTCACCATAATCTATTATTTTTGAAATACTGTAAAAATCTTGATAATTATTTGATTCGAACTTTCTTAATTCATTGTATAGAAAACAAAGAAAATCACTTAAAATGGTTGAAGATGCATTTAGTATCTGTTTGTGAAAATTATTATAAGTTAATATATTTATCTTTGTAATGTTACTAATCAATCTTAGATTTAAATCTAAAGTTATTGATGCATTATTTGCAAACTTATAATAAGCTGCCTTAAAAAGTAATCTATTATAATTTGATAAATTTATATAGTAGAATGATGATTCAATATTTTTAACATAAAAAGGAAATAGTGTTAATTCAAATCTTTCATCACCTAAATAAGTATTATAATTGTTACTTTCAATGTTCTTGTGTAAGTACTTACAAAATTTATTGTATTCATAATTTTTTATTATGTCTTCTAATTCTTTATTCTGTAGTACTATATCTTCTCTAAATTCTTTGTTTCACTTCCCAATTTTAAATAGTCTTGAATGTCTATAGTATTTAAATGATTGAGTTACATAATAATCATATTTTTTATCAAACCTATTATTATCATTAAGCTTTCTTTCGAATAATCTTTTTGTTAATGTTATTAAACAAATATGTATAAAAAATTTAACTTGAGTATCTAATGAAAATAAATTAAGTATTAGCACTACTAATGTTGTTAAATATAATACAAAAAATATAAGAAATAGCTTAAGCGAAGTATTAAAAACATCTTTTGAATTATAATATACAAGTTCTTGATTACTATCATCTATCTTTACATAATAAAATGATTTAATGTATAAATTATATAATTCGAATATAAAATATAAGATTAAACATCCAGAAATAAAGAAATAAAATATATAGATAATATTAACAAATTTGTGGCTTGTTTTTACTAAGTGTTTTTTTGGTAAAAAATCAAACAAGTATGTTACAGAAGTTAATAAATAAAATAGTGAGCACACCAAAATACATATAAGTAAAATAAATAATTTTGAATTCTGGTTAATAACAGTGCCTCCGTTATTATCGTCATAGTTTAATAACTCTTTTACATAATAATCAAATTTATTAATATTAAGATTGTATACTTGAATAAATATGATTGATACACTTGTAAGAGTTAACACAATTAATAGTAAAATAGACCTTGCCAATTTATATTTGGCCATTTTCTTTTCCTCCCTAAATTACAAAACTATTATAACACTTTTATGTTTAAATTTCAATATTAATATATTTATGTATTAATGTATGGTATAATTATAAGCACTTTTATATTATTAAAATATAAACTATATTTTCTATATTTTAATAATATATCTATAAAGAGTTATAAATTATAACTCAAATAAAATGGCAAAAAGCAAAAAAAACATAGTAAATTTACAGTTTTTTGTTTAAATCAATTAACTCTAATTACACTTAGGAATGATCGTTTATCTTAAGAGGGTAGTTTAAATAAAAAAAACAAGTTTAAACGATCATTAAACAAATAAGAAGAGTATTTTTTAAATCAATAGAATATGAGTTATTAACTTACTACAAGAAAGGGTTATATTCTTACAATTGTTTTTTTATATAGAATATATTAGTAAATTTGGATTAATGCGTTTTTTTAATATACATTTAAAACATTATTTTATTTATTCAATTTAACAAAATTATATATAATTAAAAAATGTATCTATTTTTAAAATAGATACATTTTTTAATGATGATGTATTAAGTCTTAATGAAGTTATCTTATCTGAAACTTTAAAAGACTTAATAAAATATCGTAAAAGCTATTACTTATTTTTTTTATTATTAAATAATTTATTTAGTATAATAATCTTCTAATATTTCTTTGTTAATATTTATTAGTGTTGTTTTTCTAACAAATTCATCTGTATATGAATGGTTTGCATCAGGGTGATACATTTTTACATACTCTCTATATCTTGCCTTAAATTCATTATAGGTTGAATTATATTCTAATCCAAAAAAGTCTAATGCTGTTTTAACCTTATCATTTTTATGAATTATTAAATCTTCACAATATTCACCTGTATACATTTCATCTTGTAATTTTATAATTTCGTTATATGTATTTTCAAATACTTTAGAAATTTCTCAAGTTAAGTTTTTATAAAATTCTCTTCCAATTTCGATAAACTTGTAACATTCTGAGTAGTTTTCATAATTTGATATTTCAAACTGTCTTAATGAGTTAAATAATTTTTGTATAAACTCAATTAAATGTTTTGAAAATAAATTAAGAATTTTTTTATCAAGTTCTTTGAATTTTAATATTTGTGTTGATATTCGTAAATATACTATATTTAAACTGTTTTCAAGTGAAGCGGCAACATGATAAATGAATTTATAAAATGATGTTATAAATAATTTTTTTGAGTATTCTGATAATAAAGAAATTACAAAATATGACTTTTCAATATTATTTACATAAGAGGGGTATAGACTAATACTAAAGTTTTCATCAGCAATAAAAATATTAATTTTTTTTTCATAACTATATACTATTAAACTTTTGAAACTAGAAGTTTCTTTATATTTTTGGATTAATTCTTCAAGTTCAAATGCTTCAAGAATAATATCACCTTTAAATTCAGGTTCTCAATATACTCTATTAAAGTTAGCAGATACTTTTTCATACCTTAAATTATTAGTAGACTTATTTACTCTTGAACTATTATTTTTTATATCTTTTTTTACTATTTTATTATTAATCATTTCATTATCATCAATTTTATATCTAAATGATAAGTATCTAAATATTTTTATTTGTGAAGAATTACTAAACATCCTAATAAAAGCTAATATAATTCAAATGAAGTAAATTGTAATATAAAAATATTTAAAATTAATAATAATATAGGTTGAATCATAATTAATTATTATAATTTTCTCTGAAAATTCCGAAAATATTTCCTTAAAAACATTTAAAATTAAATAATCAAAAGATAATATTGATATACCAGTTAAAAATGCTAGAAAACTATAAACTACATTTATTTTAAATATTTGTTTATCTTTTATTAATCCATTAACCAACATTCAAAATGAATAAATAATGAATCATACTCCTATTACAAATATTATTAATATAATTCAGAATAATCTCCCATTATAATTTAATGTTTTTGTATTATTTATAAGATCATAATTATACAAATTAAGAATTCCTTCAAGATAATTTTCTTTACTTTGTTGGAAATATTCAAGATAATGACAAGCAGACAATCCAACGCTTAAAAGTATAATCAAAATAATATTCTTCAATATCCTGATTTTATTCATATCTTACCTCTTATCATTAAATGCTAAATAAGTCAAAAATCTTATATAATAATTATAACAAAAAGGGCGAAATAAAAAATATACAATGTTAATTTAATAAAAAAGTTTATAAATCTAACAAATAGCAACAAAAAGACGTAATAAATGTTAATTCTACTGTTTGTTGATTAATGTTAATAATATTAAAAAATATCAATTGCTAATATATCAAAATATTGCTTTTGTAGTATATGATTTAGTTGGTAATATTTCAAATGATGTATATAAATGTGTAATTGTTGAACTAATATTTAGTTTTATTTATTAATCAATTATATCGCTCATGTTACTTGGTCGTGTTGAAGATTTAAGAAAATTAGTTATAATAAAAATATGGAGAACACAAAATGGAAGGTATTAATTTTAAAACGGTTTTTAACGTAGACAATAAAGTATTTTTTGATGCATTAATAATAAGAAAAGAAGTTTTTGTTGATGAACAAAATGTTGATATATCAGTAGAAATAGATGATTATGATGATAAAGCTTATCATGTAGTAGGTTATTTATTAAATGAAACAGTTTGTTGTGCAAGAGTATTTAATAAAGGTAATAGATGGTTTTGAGGAAGAATTGCTGTTCTCAAGAAATTTAGAAATAAAAAAGTAGGTTCAAAACTTGTAGAATTCTTAAAAGAATATTCAAAAAAAGAACTATATGCCAGTGAAGTATATATTCAGGCACAAACCCATGCCCTAGATTTTTATAAAAAATTTGGTTTTGAAGAATTTGGTGAAGAATATATGGAAGATGGGATTAGACACATAGATATGAAAATGTGCCTATAGAAAGCCCTTTTTAACAGTTAGAGTACATATTTGATAATTATTATATTAATTTAAGGTAATTTTTTACTTTATAATTATTAAAATAAAGTTTATATAATTAGAATAGTATAGTAAATTTATAATTTAGTAATAATTTAATCATAATCACTCAAAAAAAATTAATTAAGTCAATAATTAAAATAATTTTTTTTTACTTTTTTTATTTTTTTTATTTTTGCCCCTTAAACACTAGGTTTTTATAAGTTTTTTTACTTATTTTCAACACTATAGTTTGCATTGAATTATTAAATTTGTTATATTTCAAATATAGGAGGAAAAATAAACTTATGAAAAAGTTATTAGGAATTTTAAGTGGTGTATTAGTTGTATCGCCATTAGCAACAATGGTAACATCATGTTCACCATTGTTTAATAAATCAAGCGGTTTTTCTGATCCTAATCAGAATGATCCGATCGATTTTAAAAACCCTAACGCTGAAGGTGGTACAGATTTTCAAACAAGTGAAAATCTAATGAAAACTAGGGAAATGAATTGGGCTAGTGTATTAAAAACAGATTATAGTAGTTTAAGTAAAGGTGCAAGTTTAGGTAGAAGTGCATCAGTAAATAATTTAAGTTTTGCAAGTTCAAGTGATGATACAAGATCAACACTTGCTTTAAAAGATTTATTAAAGGATAAATTAGGAACAGGAACAGGTTTCAATCCATATACAGACATAGGTATAGTTGAAGATAGTAAAGAATATTTATTAAAAAATAAAGGATTAGGTTCAGCTTATAGAGATAAAGCTAATCTTGGTTCTTCAAAAGCAGCAAATAATGAGTATAATAATTTAGGTAAATTATGAAATGATAGTTCATTATTTAAAAAAGATGGTAATGATGGAATTACATTAGGGTTTATGCAAAATGCAAGTGATGAAAATGAACTTGTTCCAATGTGAGATGCTGCACCAAATAAAACAGATAATAAATCAGCAGATTGATTTAAAGCACGTTGAGATAAATGAACAAATCCAAGTGATGGGGAAAATAAATTAGATGCTTCTAAAGTTACAATTTCATTTGGGCCTTTTGCAAATTCATTATGACATGAAGCTTATAAAAATGGATATAATGAAGAACAACTTGCAGATAAATTAGCTGAAATCTCTAAAAACTATGGAACTAAAAAATTTGATTTTTATTTTGCATCTCCATATTTATCAAATAAAGGGAGTTATGCAGATTCACAAAGATTATTAGCAGGGGCATTAAAAATATTATTAGAAAGTGACAATGAATTTGACATTAGACTTTCATTGGTTGTTTCAACAAAAGATGGAATTTCAGGTAATGGTGTTAAAGAAGGTTGAAATGGTGATATAAGTTTACTTTCTGATGAAGAGTTTCCATTATATATGTTTACAAAATTTTTAGGAATGAACTTTAGATTAAATGTTGTGTTACCTTATTTAACAGTATCAGACTATAATAATGCTAATGGTAAAGAAGATTGAGAACTTCCTGTGATGAAAAAAGCAATTGAAGCAGTTGCTGAACAAAGATTAATTTTAAATAGCAATGTAAACGGTGTTAATAAATATGAAGTATCAGATTCTTACGCAAGAATGGTTATTACTCCTTGAATTGGAGTTAGAGCAGAAAAAGCTTACTATAATTTTGATGCAAATGACGCAATTGAATTAAAAAAATTTGCTAATGAAAAGAAAATTGGACAAGTTTCAATGTTTTATCTAACAAGAGATTATCCATCAAAATTAGAATTAACTGGAGACAATGCCAATAATTATGCTGATAAAAATGCATTAGACCAAAATATTAGATCTGGTTCAGGTTATGAAAAATTTACTTTCGCAAAAGCATTAAATGGAAGTCTAACTAAAGCTAAACAAGAAGTAAAAGGAGATAATATCAAAGACCTTGATGGATTTATGGATTATGATAAAGACATAAGAAACAACAATAGTCTTGACGAAGTCCAAAAAGAACAAGGAGCTGCACAATGAGATGGAGTTATTGGTGGTAATGATAATCAGTGATCAAATGGTGGTTCAACAAATGACGGAAATGTTGTAAACCCAACTACTCCTACAGTATCATCACAAAATTTATATGTAAAATGAAAAGATGCAAATCCAAATAGAGAAAGTAGCATTTCTGAAATAAATAACGTTGATAGTTCAACATATTTCTCGCCATATTTAGATGCTGGTTTATATGAAGGTAATGATATAAAATCAGTTACCGATAGTAGTGGATTGAATCATTTAACATTAGCATTTGTACAACAGGTTAATGCACATAACGATAGTTTAGATTTATCAATTGCTGGTATAGAAAATAAAGGTGATGGATTTGAATGATGAAGAAAATCTATTCTTTATGGCAAAGCGTTAAAACCATTAATTGATTCTAATAGTTTTGAAAATATTAAAGTAGCTTATGGTGGTGCTACAACTGGTGGATATATTGAAAAAAACCCATGAAATTTAGCACTAAAATTAGCAAATGGTGATAAAAATGCTGCCGCTTCTAGTTTAGCAACTGCATTAAAAGGATATAACCAAGATTTAACTGACTATGCTGCTTCAGAAAGTAATAAAACTTTAAGTATGCCTAAAAATATTGACTTTGATATTGAAGGTGGAGCACAAAATGATGATGATTCAAATGATGTATTAGCAATGACTCTTGCAAACATGAAAAAAGATGATAGTAGTTGAAACTTCTCAATTACTCTTCCAGTTTTACCAAGTGGTTTAACTAGTGTTGGTTATAAAGTAATGGATAAATTTGTTAAAGCTTATAAGGAAGCAGGTTTATCATATAAAGATATGCCAGTAATTAACTTAATGTTAATGGATTATGGTGACCCAATTTATTTAGAAGCAATTAGCAAAGGATTAACAAATTTTGATTTAGCACAACAAGCTATTGAAAGTACTAAAGAAAACATTGCAAAATCAATTATGAATAATTATGGAATTTCAAACCCAACAAACGGAGAAATTCATAGATTAATTGGAGCAACTCCAATGATAGGGGTTAATGATACAGTTGCTGGTGTATTTACATTAGAAGATGCAAAAGAATTATACAATTGAGCACACGCTGTTAACTTATCATATATAGCAATGTGATCAATGAATGATGATAGAGGTAAAATTAATAATATTGCTAGACCTAAATCATTAATAAACCATGGTCTTGGTTACTTAAATGAATATGACTTTGCAAAAGCATTTAACGGTAAATGAGATGATGGTGTAAAAAACCCAAATAAATTATAAAATTTTAATTATTTGAACTTTAAAACATATATTATTTAAAGATAAATTATATATGTTTTTTTTTATTTTAAATTAATAGTTTTTTTGCAGAAAAAAAAGAAAAAACATAATTTTTTCTTGGTCTCTTTAATATTGCTTATTACTAATATTAGTTTATAATATCTATTAGTAGGTATGAAAAAAACAATGAATTATAAAAAAATTAAAATGACAAGTATAATCAGATTTTTGTTTAAAAATTTATTTCACGAAAGATCATTTGTGATTTTTTTTGTAATGATAAACTTATTTAGTATTGTTATTTCAATTTTTTTTTCTATTATAAAAACAGGATATGTTAGAAATGAATTGTTTGATTTTTATGTAATAATTTATTTAAATATTTTAACATTTTTATTTATTATAAGGATATTGATGTTCTTTTTTGTAAAAAAACAAGAAGATAAAACTATATTTATTATTCTTTCTAATAGTATTTCTAGGTCAAAATATTTAATTACACAATATATAACTATTTCATTATTATTATTTTCAACGATCATTTTTTCATATGCAAGTTTCAATATAATTAATATAATAATTAATGGAATTGAAACCTTTACCATTAGAAAAACACTATACTTTTTTATTTTTTCAGTATTTATAGTTTACTCATTAGTTAATTTAATAATTTTTTTAATATTATTTTTAGGTACACAACCAACTTTAATAATAACTTCTTTATTAATGTCTATGGGGTTTATTGCAAATATTCCAAATAAGTTATATGACAAAAATAATGATAATTTAAGTTTGAATATTATATTACCAAATTCTATTGAACCGTTTTCTATAAGAACAAATGAAATGGATGATACATTTAATTTTGAAAAACTCTTAAATGAGGAAAATATTAAGTATAAATATTTGAGCAAGGCTATAAACTCTTTTTTAACAAACTTTGATGATGATGATGTTTTAAAAATGTATCTAAATATGAATGGCGTATCAGATAAAGGAAAAGAAGCTTATTTATATAGATATAATAATTTTTGAGACAGTATTGGAGTTATTAATAAGGGTGATGATGCACATAAATATAATTTAAAAGGTATTTTAGCAAATAATAATCAATCTTCAGGAACAAAAGGTAAAAAATGAAGTTCATTTTCTGAAAATAACAAACCTGATAATGTAGAAATATCTTTTAAATTAGACTCATATTTTATTGGTTTATCAGATATAAAAGATAAAGTTGACACAGGAGATATTAGTGAAGATAATAAATTAATTTTAAATGATTTATATAATTTCACTAACGATCTTATTAGTCAAATACCTAATATTTACAAAGAAAAGAATAGTTATTTTGGTGACTTTATTTATTTTGATAAAAACTATAAAAACACTATCTTTAATACTGAAAAAAATGATTCATTAAACTTTACTGAGGTTGATTTGATAAATATTTTTAAATCAGCTGTTGCAAAAATTGGTATAGCTAAAAAGGACGAAGGTTTAACTCTATATGATAATGGGTCTATTTCTAATTTCTTTAATGAAAACTTTAATTTCCCATTATTATTCTCTACAAGAGTGCTTGAACAATATTTCTTAAACTATACTACTAAGTATTATTACTTAACAAATTACCCAATTATTCAAGATGATAATTTTACAATTTATATAAAAAATAAACAAATAAATAGCATTACTTCTATTATTAATCCATTTTTTAGTACTTGAAGTTATTATACATTGAATAGTGGTATGTATTTTAATGATATTTGATTTGATATTAATAGTGATTCAAATATAAAAATGTATGAACAAGAAAACTTCTTTTTACCATACACTTTATTTAATTATGATTTAATAGATGATAAAATTAATAAACTATCATATAACAACTATATTGATCCAGTTTATTTTAATGGCTCTTTAATAATATTTACATCATTATTGTTTTTAATATCACTATATAAATTTAAAAAATCTGATATAGGGTAATATAACTTGATAATTAATTATTTATTCAATTTTAAATGCATTTAGATAATTATTATAAAGAAACTATTAGTCTTAATTTGAAAATATTATAAAGTAAACTTAAGATAATAGAAATGCAATATAATTGATTACTTGTAGTAACATTTAATTTATGTTTTTTTTAAATATTACATCAATTTAAAAAAAAGATTAAATATTGTACACATATGGTTTCAGTTTGCTATAATAAGGTGGTACATTTAAATCAATGGAAGGAAATTGAAATGAAAAAATTAGTGTTAATATTATCATCATTATCTTTTACTATTGCTCCGGTATTTAGTATTGTTTCATGTGGTGATAGTAATGATTCTGAAGAAGAACCAGATCCAAATAAAGATATAGTTTCTTACGAAACAATAAGAGATAGTTATCTTAAAGAAGTGAATGCAATAACAAATAGTATTATAAGTGAAACAAAAGCAAATTGAATTGAAGCAACAAGCGATGGTAATAACAAAAACCAATTCTTTAGTATTAATACTTTAAAAAAATTTGTTAATGCAAATAAAGGAAGTGCAAAAGATGGTGAATCAAATTCTAAAACTAATATAGTAAATCTTGATGAAGTGTTTAATAAACAAGAAAACTCAAGTTATAAAGATAATTTTTTTCAAGATGTGGCTAAAAAAATAAATTTTGATACTATTAAAACTGAAATATCAAATATAGCTAAAAAATTCGAGTATTCAATATTAACTAATAATGTTAATAATCTAGTAGAAATTAGTTTATCAACACTTAATAATAATAATTCTGATGATAATAAAGCAACTCTAACTTTATATGAAAGTGGCACTGATGAAACAACTGGTGATGAATCTAAGAGTAATTATTTGGCTTCGTTAGATAATACCCAAATTACAATTAATTTTAATTATATATCAAAAGATGGTACACAATTAGAAAACCCACCTGCAAATAATATTTTTAATTTTGCTTACAAAATAACAACTGAAGATAATGTTGTTGATTATGTAAAAAATAAAGCTAATGAATTAAAATATAAGTATTTTGAAAGTGGTGCAACTTTAATTGAATCAGGAATATCTAATGAAGATGATAAATTTGAATCAAATGATAAGTTAAATGATTCTAATAGTAATTTTAAAAAAGCGATTGTTGCTCTTAAAACAAGTTTATCAACTGATTTAAACCCACCAGAAGGTATCTCAAATGTTGAAATTAAAACAACAACCGATAAAATAATTGATGATTTAGACGAAAATAATAATTGAACTAATAGTTTTAATGCATTAAATTCAAAAGATAGCATTTATTCTTGGAAAAAAGATAAGAATGGTTGAAAAGATGATAGTATTGTAGGAAATCCTGATCTTTATAACTATATTTTTAGAAACCAAGTAATAACCAGTGCCGATGGTGTTAATCCAGTTGAAAACTATTTAAGTGGTGATAAACTTGAAACATGATTTAATGACTATAAAGAAAGTGTTTTTAAACTATATACTGATTTAGATAAATCTAAATTTGAAGAAAAAATTAACAAAACCGTTAAATTTAGTACATTTAAATTAAATGGATTAGTTTTAGAAATTAATGGTGGAAATGAAAACGGAGGAATTACAACTCCGATTGATAATATTGATATCGCAATAGGTTACACTATAAATAAAAATGAAGATTTATCTACATTAAAAGATAATAAAGAATTGGTTACTTATAAAGCTGTACTAGCTAATTTAGAAAAGGGAATACAATCATATCATGATACTTTTGGTACAACTAATACTCGAAATGTTGATGCTATAACTGCGTTTACTGGAAAAGGTAAGAATGGAATATTTGAAAATGAACAATTAAACATTTGAGATTTTACATTTAAAAAGGAATATATTCACCCAACTGCTAAATATGATTGAATGGAAATTTTATATATTGAGTTTTTAACAAGATTTAATGAAAGTTTAAGTTTATCACAAAAAAATGGTCTTGGTTATCAAGAACAACAGATAGTAAGAAATTCATTGCTAAGTAATGGAAATCAATCACACTATAGTTGAAATTTTGATGGTACTCCTGGATATAGACCACCAATAAGAGTTAATAGAATATTACCAACCGAAACTTCAATTGCAGAGGGAAAAACAGAATATGGTGTACTTGCAGATGGTTACTATGGAGGTAATCCAAATAGATTTACAAATATGTATTTTCAATTAGATTTTATGAAAATTAATTTTAGAGTAGATAAAATATTTTGAAATTCAGCAATGAGATGAAAAGCAATCATAGAATATACAAATAGTTAAAATAAAAATGATATTATAAACCAACCAAGTCTAATGGTTGGTTTTTTTATTCTATAATAAAACAAATTCATAACTTGTATAATAAAATTATTTTAATATTAAGTAATAATTTTTAAGAATAATTTATTTTTTTAGATTATTTAATAAAATAATGTGATATTACTAATTCAGATAAGAATTATTTTAGCAGTTTAATATAATTCATGGGTAATTAATTTAGTTTGGCTCTCTGTCAAACTAAATTAAAAGTTAAATAACCCCATATAATTTCTTTCAACCTGGTCTCTTTAGTATTGCTTATTATTAATATTAGTTTATAATATCTATTAGTAGGTATGAAAAAAAACAATGAATTATAAAAAAATTAAAATGACAAGTATAATTAGATTCTTGTTTAAAAATTTATTTCATGAAAGATCATTTGTGATTTTTTTTGTAATGATAAACTTATTTAGTATTGTTATTTCAATTTTTTTTTCAATTATAAAAACAGGATATGTTAGAAATGAATTATTTGATTTTTATGTAATAATTTATTTAAATATCTTAACATTTTTATTTATTATACGGATATTGATTTTCTTTTTTGTGAAAAAACAAGAAGATAAAACTATATTTATTATTGTTTCCAATAGTATTTCTAGATCACAATATTTAATTACACAATATATAACTATTTCATTATTATTATTTTCAACAATAATTTTTTCATATGCAAGTTTCAATATAATTAATATAATAATTAATGGAATTGAAACCTTTACCATTAGAAAAACATTTTACTTTTTAATTTTTTCAGTATTTATAGTTTACTCATTAGTTAACTTAATTATTTTTTTAATATTATTTTTAGGTACACAACCAACTTTAATAATAACTTCTTTATTAATTTCTATGGGGTTTATTGCAATTATTCCAAATAAGTTATATGACAAAAAAAATGATAATTTAGATTTGAACATAAAAATGCCAAACTCTTTACCGATTATTATGAAAACAAATACAATGTATGATACATTTAATTTTGAAAAACTATTAAATGAAGAAAACATTAAGTATAAATATCTAAGCAAGGCTATTAATTCTTTTTTAACAAACTTTGATGATGATGAAGTTTTAAAAATGTATCTAAATATGAATGATGCATCAAATAAAGAACCATATTTATATAGATATAATAATTTTTGAGACAGTATTGGAGTTATTAATAAGGGTGATGATGCACATAAATATAATTTAAAAGGTATTTTAAAAAATAATAATCAATCTTCAGGAACAAAAGGTAAAAAATGAAGTTCATATAATGATTATAATGAGAAACCTAATCATGTAGAAATATCTTTTAAATTAGATTCATATTTTATTGGTTTATCAGATATAAAAGATAAAGTTAACACAGGAGATATTAGTGAAGATAATAAATTAATTTTAAATGATTTATATAATTTCACTAACGATCTTATTAGTCAAATACCTAATATTTACAAAGAAAAGAATAGTTATTTTGGTGACTTTATTTATTTTGATAAAAACTACAAAAACACTATCTTTAATACTGAAAAAAATGAATCATTAAACTTCACTGAGGATGATTTGATAAACATTTTTAAATCAGCTGTCGCAAAAATTGATATTACTAAAGATGAAGGTTTAGCTCTATGTGATAGTGGTTCTATTTCTAATTTCTTTAATGAGAACTTTAATTTCCCATTATTATTCTCTACAAGAGTGCTTGAACAATATTTCTTAAACTATACTACTAAGTATTATTACTTAACAAATTACCCAATTATTCAAGATGATAATTTTACAATGTATATAAAAAATAAAAAAATAAATAATATTACTTCTATTATAAATCCATTTTTTAGTACTTGAAGTTATTATACATTGAATAGTGGTGTGTATTTTAATGATTTGTGATTTGATATAAATAGTGATTCAAACATAAAAATGTATGAACAAGAAAACTTCTTTCTACCATATATTTTATTTAACTATGAATTAATAGTTAATAAAATTAATAAACTATCATATAATAACTATGTTAATCCGGTTTATTTTAATGTTTCTTTAATAATATTTACATCATTATTGTTTTTAATATCATTATATAAATTTAAAAAATCTGATATAGGTTAATAAAAAGTGATGATTAATTATTTATACAATCACAAAGCCAATTACATTTTATATAAAAAAAATATTAGTTCCGAATTTTAAAATATAATAAAGTAAAACTTATAATAATATAAAATGGAAAAGAAAAAAGGAAGCTAAGTAGACCAGTTGTATATACAACTGGTTTTTATATTAGAAAGGAAAATATGCATAGAAAGTATAGTGAAGATTTAAAAAAAGAAAGCCTTAAAAAGGTATTAGTTAGGAGAGAATTTAGATAAAATTGCTTTAGAAATGAATATTAAGGTTGGTTCTCAATTAATAAGAATTTGAGATAAAAAAAGTAAGCTTACTCATTATGATAGTAGAATTAAAACATGCAAAGAAGTTGAAATAATGAGTAAAAAATTAAAAAAAGATTTTGTATCTAAAGATTTAAAAACAAAAGAAAAAGAAAATAAAGTTTTAAAAGAAAAAATTACACTTTTAGAAAAACAAGTAAGGTTCGAAAAAGAAGAAAAGCTATTAGCAATGGCAAGTAAAGAAATTTTGGAAAAGTCCATACCTTCTTGCACAGCAACTATAATGTTGAACATGTTGAAGATGAGTATGAAGGACAAGATAATGATAATGGCAACAAAAGCTTATAAACATTATGCATGCTGTCAAATATATTATTTTATTGCAAAGCGCATGGCTTGGGAACTAATAGATTAATTAGTTATTTTAAAATTCATAAAAATACATTTTCTAAGTTTAAACTAAAAAATAATTTAGAGAACCCAATAATTATATTTAAAAATGGTCTATATTTTAATGATTTACCAAATTTTAATAGTCCTAGATATACAATAGCCAAAAAACTAATAATAGACTATAATCTAAAAAATAATAGTTTAGCAAGCGGCGCAAATTTAATAAGTAAGTGAATTTATGTAAATAAAGGCGTAAAAGTATATGAAAAAATGATTAGAAAAATTAGAGTAGATCATCCATTAATATTAAATAATCCAAGTAGAAAGAAACGTAGTGTAAAGAAATCAGAATCAAAAAAACATAATATCTATGTTAGAGAAGACTTGGTGGAAATGAATTATAGTCGACCAAATATAACCGGTATGGATGGAACAAACTTTAAGATATTTTTAAATAATGGAAAAATAGAAGTAAAATTAATTGTTTAATATTATATGATTGAGAAAAAAGAACTATAGTTAGTTATAGTTTTAATAAAAGTGAAAATTCAAATAGTGCATTATCTGTTTTTAAAGAAACAAATAACTATGCCATTGAAAAAGCAAATCAAAAGATAATACAATCTGATAGAGGTTCTGCCTTTGCTAATGAGCTTATTTTTAACTATGTAAATCAAAATGATTTTATAGTTCATTCTATGTCTAAAAAAGGCTTTAAACATAATGCACCAACCGAAAGTCTAAATGGATGATTTATACAAAAATTTTATAAAACTTTTGGTAATAGATTTGAAAATAAGGAAAATTTTTATTATTATTCTAAGAAGTTCTCAAATATTTACAATAATTTACAACAAATAAAATAAAATTTTAATATATAAAAGACCATTTATTATATTTGCAAATGGTCTATTTAAATTCCGTTATTCTAAAATTATATATATTTATAGTAACATTCATTTTTTTTTTTTTTTTGAATATTATACTGATATTAAAAAAAGTTTAAAATATAGTACACTTATAATTCATTTTGTTATAATATATTTGTATATTTAAATTAATGAAAGGAAATTAATATGAAAAAATTAGTGTTAATATTATCATCATTAACTTTTACTATTTCTCCGGTATTTAGTATTGTTTCTTGTGGTGATAGTAATGATCAAAGTAGTGATAGTAATATTTCTGAAGAAACTCCAGATCCAAATAACGATACAGTTTCTTACGAAACTGTAAGAGATAGTTATCTTAAAGAAGTGAATGCAATAACAAATAGTATTATAAGTGCAACAAGATCAAATTGAATTGAAGCAACAAGTGATGGTAATAACCAAAACCAATTCTTTAGTATTGATACTCTAAAAAACTTTGTTAATGCAAATAAAGAAATTGTAAATGATGGTCAATTAAATTCTAAAACTAATAAAGTAAATCTTGATGAAGCATTCAATAAACAAGAAAACACTGACTATAAAAATAAATTTTTTGAAGATATTGCTAAAAAAATAAATTTTGATGCTATAAAAACTGAAATATCAAATATAGCTAAAAAAATTGAGTATTCAATATTAACTAATAATGTTAACAATCTAGTAGAAATTAGTTTATCAACACTTAATAATAATAATTCAGATGATAAAAAAGCAACTCTAACTTTATATGAAAGCGGTACTACTGAAACAAATAGTGATGAACCTAAGAGTACTTATTTGGCTTCGTTAGATGATACCCAAATAACAATTAATTTTAACTATAAATCTAAAGATGGTACACAGTTAGTAAACCCACCTGCAAATAATATTTTTAATTTTGCATATAAAATAACAACTGAAGATAATGTTGTTGAATATGTAAAAAATAAAGCCAAAGAATTAAAATATAAGTATTTTGATAGTGGTGCAACTTTAATTGAATCAGGAATATCTAATGAAGATGATAAATTTGAATCAAATGATAAGTTAAATGATTCTAATAGTAATTTTAAAAAATCGATAAATGCTCTTAAATCAAGTTTATCAAATGATTTAAAACCAACAGATGGTATTTCAAATGTAGAAATTAAAACAACAGTTGATAAAATAATCGATGATTTAGACGATAATAATAATTGAAGTAATACTTTTAATGCATTAAATTCAAAAGAAAGTATTTATTCTTGAAAAAATGATAAGATTAATTGAAAAGATGACAGTATTGTAGGAAATCCTGATCTTTATAACTATATTTTTAGAAACCAAGTAACAACCAGTGGCGATGGTGTTAATCCAGTTGAAAACTATTTAAGTGGTGATAAACTTGAAACATGATTTAATGACTATAAAGAAAGTATTTTTAAACTATATACTGATTTAGATAGAGCTAAATTTGAAGAAAAAATTAACAAAACCGTTAAATTTAGTACATTTAAATTAAATGGATTAGTTTTAGAAATTAATGGTGGAAATGACAACGGAGGAATTACAACTTCGATTGATAATATCGATATTGCAATGGGTTATACTATAAATAAAGAAGAAGATTTATCTACATTAAAAGATAATAAAGATTTTGTTACGTATAAATCTGTACTAGCTAACTTAACAAAGGGA
Source organism: Spiroplasma corruscae (assembly GCF_002237575.1). Lineage (NCBI taxonomy): Bacteria > Bacillati > Mycoplasmatota > Mollicutes > Entomoplasmatales > Spiroplasmataceae > Spiroplasma > Spiroplasma corruscae. The sequence goes on along the minus strand of NZ_CP022535.1, from coordinate 632,550 downwards.
ATACAATCGTATCATGATACTTTCGGTACAACTAATACTTGAAATGAAGATGCTTTAACTGCTATGAGTGGAAAAGTAAAGGGCGGTGTAATCGAAGGACAACAATTAAACATATGAAAATTTGCATTTGATCCAAATTATATTTGTCCAACTGGTGAAAATGGATTAATGTATCTTTTATATGGTGAGTTTTTAGGAAAATTTAATGAAAGTTTAAGTTTATCGCAAAAAAATGGTGTTGGTTCTCAAGAACAAAAGATAGCAAATAATTTACTTCTAAGTAATGGAAATCAATCACATTATAGTTGAAATTTTGATACTACTTTTGGATTTAGACCACAAATAAGAGTTAATAAAGTCTTACCAACTGAAAATACAATTGTAGATGGAAAAACAGAATATGGTATAATTGCAGATGGTTACTATGGTGGTAATGATAATAGATACACAAATATGTATTTTGAACTAGATTTTATGAAAATTAATTTTAGAGTAGATAAAATATTCTGAGATACAAAAATGCGATATAAAGCAATCATAGAATATACAAATAGTTAAAATAAAAATGATATTATAAACCAACTATGGCTAATGGTTGGTTTTTTATTTTTTAATAAACAAACTTATAACTTGTATAATAAAATTATTTTTATATTAAGTAAATAATTTTTAAGAATAATTTATTATCTAGGGTTTTATTTAAAACATATAAAATAATATTAAATTCTTATAGAATTAATTATTATTATTATTATTTATATAGAAGGGTATTAAAAATATGCAGAAGTTTGTCAATTTTTTTAGTGAAAAACTTAAACTTAAATGAATAGTTATTTCGGTCACATTTGCTATTTATTTTTTATTTAGTTTTTTAATGGTTACTCCAGGTGTTGGAGTAGAGTCATTAAGGTTTATTAATAGTATTAAAGATCAAATAAGTAATGTAATGCCAAAAGGTATTTATGAAATTGATGGTAGTGATCCATCTTATGAAGTTGTTTTAGATACAGTTGTTAAAAAAGCTTATTCAGCAGATGCTGTTTCAACATTAAACTCTTATGAAAATGAGGAATATGCCAAGACAAGAAAAGATTATGAAAAGTTTTCAAATGATTGATATGAAAATAGATGAGGAGATTATAAAACTTCTCATAAAGATATAGATTTATATGACCTAGGAATGGATTTAGTGGAATTCGATAAGGCTGTATCAACAGAATTTCTAAGTTTTGGATATGTAAATCCTGGGATATTTTGAATGTTTCATTCAAATGGATTAAATGAAATTTTTTCAACAGAAATTAGAGATGATTTATTAAGAAACCAAACAGTTATCGATCAAGAGTTATATAACTCAAAAATTAATTCTTCTTCAGTTGGGATTGATGGAACTGATATATATGATTCATTGGGAACATTGGTAGTAAATAATAAAGTTTGATATTTAAACAAACAAATTGAGAATATAAAATATGGTTTAAATATTTTTGGACATAGTATTTTTAAAAACAAATCATTAAATTCTTCAAATATGCCAAAAGATAAAGTTACAACCGATGAAATTTATACTCCACATTTTACTGAAACACTTGATAATTTAAGAGCTGGAGTTATTTTCTTCTTTGTGCTATTAATAGTAGTTATACCTGGTTATGTATTTTTTGTAACATCAACTATATTAATAAATAAAAAGAAAGGAGCTAAAAAATAATGAAAAAGTTATTAACATTATTAACAGTTTTTACTATATCAACAACATCAACAACATCAGTAATCTCATGTATGCCCCAACAAGCTCAAGTTAATTTTGACTTTGATCCAAGCATAGGAAAAAATATTGATAAATCTAATGCTGTAGACACAAGTGTTGACCCAGAAAGCCATCACGGTGTTTCTAATTTCTTTACACTTGGAGATAGTTTAAGTGATAATGGTGGGTTAGTTACTATTGCAAAAGATGAACTAGGTGTCAATGCTAAAATGAGTGGTTTATATAATAACGGGTTTAGTAACGGTAAAAGAGTTGCTGAAATAATAAATGATAAATTAGGATTTGAAGAAAGTACATTTAAATCTTCAAATATAATTCATAACGCTGACATTGATTATACTAAAGCTGATGGTACAACTCAAAAAGCGTGAGGAAGAAATTATTCAGTAGGTGGAGCAACTGCATACGAATCAGATGGATTAACTGGAAAACTCTTAATGGGTAATACTGGTATTTATAAACAAGCACAAGCTTTAGTAAAACAACAAAAGATAAACGATAAAGATTTATTTTTATTAGAAATTGGAGGTAATGATTTATTCGCCTTAGCAGATGCAAGAAATGATTATAATACACAAAAATCAATAATGAGCAATGGTCTTGATAATATTAAAAATGCACTTTGTACTTTAATAAATAATGGTGCTAAAAGAATATTATTTATTACTCCACCAGATATATTATTAACACCTGGTTATAATAATAAAAATACCGATAGTGGTGGTTCGGGTGAATATAGTGAAGATGAACTTAAAAAAATAAATTTATTATGTAAAGAATTTGATTCAAGTATTACAAAAATAGTTAATGCAATTAATGAAAAAAATGATGTTATAAAAGTTTATAATTTATATCAAAATTTAAAAGTTATTTTAGACGGTTTCATAAGTGAGAGCTCTAAACAAGAAATTAATGTAGAAAACAATTATTCTGAATCAACTGCATTTGATCTTGGTGGTTTAGATATTACTAATATTGATATTAAAGCAGTAGTTAGAGAAAAATATAAAGATAAAAATATTGATGACTTTTTCTTTATTGATAAAGTCCACCCAACAGCTGCTGGACATAAATATGTATCTGAATTAGTATATAAACTTTTAATTGATGATAGTTTTATAACTGAATAAAAGAGAGGGACAAAGAATGAAAAAATTAATTAGCTTAATTGGTATATTGACTATTACTACATCATCTTTGACTGTTGTTACATCATGTGGTGAAACTTATTCAGTTAATTTTGATAATAGTGATGATCAATCAAATATATCAAAACTTTTAACACAGTATTCAAAATCTTTATATTTAAATCAAAATGAAACAGAGACTGATAGCGAAACTAATAAAGGACTTGGTAAAGTTCACTATAGTTCTTCGTATCTAATGAATGATATAGTTAAAAATAATTATTTATCAAATTTAGGTTTAAAGGATTTTAAAAATATAGATACAAATGAATATAGTAGATTTAGTGATGTATCTCAAAAGTATTTTAAAAATAGCACAAACTTTGTTTCAAATCAAACAACTGTTGATGATTCAATCTATCAAGATGGTGTTATTGCACCAGAGATAAATGGAACGGCATCAACAATAACTTCATTAGTAGGTTCACTACCAATGATTTTAAATATGTTATCAAAACCTGAATCATTTGCACCATTAATGTCGATGCTTGCAAATAAGTTTTCAGATTTAATTTCTACTAATTTATTAAAAACATTAGGTAATATTTTAACAAATGATGTATTAAAAGATTTAGAAAAAGCTTTTAGTATTGATGCTTATAAAGATGATCAAGGGGAGTTTTTCTCTTATGAAGATGCTATGAGTGCAAGTATAATTGCATTATCAAATTCTTTTGATAAGTTAATAAATAAAGATAGCACTACTACAGCATTAACTTATAAAAATAGTGATGATATTAATAAAAATATAAATGAGGCTTCAAAAAGTGTCGCTGTAAACTTAATGGGTTTAATTAATGGAACTAAAAGTTTTAGTTTTGATATTTTAACTGATGCATCAGTAATACCTAATATATTATTTTTTGTTAGAACTTTATTAGTATATTTAAATTCAGCAAAAGTTGATAATTTTAGTTCAAAAGTCCTTACAATGAAAGATATTAATCAAATTAGGATAAAAAAACTATCAAGTGATGATAATGTTTTTGATTTTAAAAATGTTGTTAGTTTATTAAGTTTTATTACAGAAGATACTGATAAAAAAGGTTCAACAGTCTTACAAAATTTATTTGGATTATTATTAGGAACTCCAAATGATGATGCTGAAAATCAAGATAATGGTGATTGAACTAATTTATCTAAATCATATTCAGGTAATAAAAATGGATTAATTAATATAGTTTCTCAACTAGCAGTCTCTTTGGCTGGAGAAAAAGTTAAGATTTATTTTACTGACCCGTTAATTAGATCATTTATAAACTGAGGTTTTGGTACAACTTCGTCAACTTTGATTAAAGGTATAATGGCTTTAATTCCACAATTAGCAAGTTTACTTCCTGAAATGATTAAAAATATTGTTACTAATATTGGTGAAGATGATTGAAATAAATATTTTATTGATCCAGGTAAATACATTGGGTACTTATATGATAACAATAATACTAAATTAAATTTATCAATTAAGAAGATGTTATCTGAACCATTAGAAAATATATTTAATTCTTCATTGTTTGGTTTAGGGAGTTCTAATAATAAAGAAAAAGTATTTGATAATCAAAAAGATTTAGGATTTGGATTCTTAACTTCTTCATCAGTTAAAGAAATTGTAAGTAATCTTAGTTCAAAAGTTAATGGTGATAAAGATAATGAATTCATTATTAAATTTGATACATTTTCAACTTTCTTTAAATCATTGTATACAAATGATAATTTAAAAACTGCGTTATCAGATCCTAATAATTTATTTAAACACCTTGGTTTAAATGAGGATGGTACAATTAAAGAAGACTCACCATTATCTATACTAAAACAAGTTGTTAAAGAAAATTTAGGTTGATTAAAAGCGTTTGTTAATACTATAAATGACTTGATAAATAGTTATAAAGATAAATTATCACAAGTAAGAAAAACTATTAACTCTAAGTTTAATGATTTAGAAGTTACATATGAAATTAATGGTACAAATGATTTTGTATATAATGTTACAGATAAAATAACTAGTAATGTAAATAAATTTGAAATAGTTCTAACTTATGAAGGTAATTACCTAACAATATCAAAAATGAAGTTATTAAGTAATTAATATTTAAAAATAAAGTATGATATATGTTTTGTTATATAAAACTATTTCTATACTTTATTTTTATTTTGTATAATCTTGCATTAGCAGTTAGATTAATTAGAATATCTTTATATTTAAATACAAAGGGGATTAAAAATGAAAACATTTATTATAGCAATGAATGCTTCGTTGTTATTTTTTCAATCCCAACGTTAATATTTTGTGAAATAGAATATAAGTATGAAGTTGATATTAGTAAACTTGATGATTATGCCGATAAAGCTTCTTAACCTTATTTCAAAGGTTATAAATCATTATATAAAAAATATTTAATGTTTACTTCCAAAGAAGATTGATATGAATGATAAATAATTTAACATACTAAAGTATGCAAAATGATGTTGATGATGAATATAATGTTTAAGATACCTTTTACAAAAAACTATAAAGATGCAAACAAAAATAACTAAGTCTCAAAATAGATATATAAGAGGTGAGTTTATCTAATATAATTTATGAGATAATAACTATGCATAGTACTATAAATGATTAAAATGCAGTGTATATCAGAGGAATTAATAATTATTAATATAATGATATTACAGTGCATGAGTTGGCAATGTAAAATAAGGAAAAATATACCTCATCTTCTTTGAAAGTACAAATAGCTCATTTAAATGGAACTCAAATTTTAGGTAATATATTCTTGGTTGAATGTCATGGTTTACAATCTAGTTAGTTCATGATTTTCTAAGAAATGATAATGATGGTTATTACTTAATAGTTAATGTTTTTATTAATTTATTTATTAATCACTTCATAAAAAACAATAATTGAGAACTAAAATCTATTCATTAAAGTAATAAATAATTTAATAAAAAAAACGGATTAAATAATTGTAAATTTATAAAAAATTAAAAAAATAATAAGAATAGAAATAATTATGTTATTATAAATTTAAGGAGAACATACTATGAGTAGATTTAAATTAATAAATACTAATAATGATGATAATAATAGATTTACTCTTTTATGTTGTCTTTATTAATAGTTAAATAAAAATTAAATAATCATAAAAGAGTATATAAGAATAAGTTTAAATATAAATTTAAATTATTTTATGTACTCTTTTTTTTATGGTTATAAGAAAGGAAAATATGTTACACACAAGTATATTACAAGACTTTTTAGCTATAAGTAGTTATAAGTCGGCAATTGCTATTATAGTGTTCTTTGGATTACAAATTGGTTTGTGATTCTTTCTGAAAAGATTTAAGAATAAGTTCTTACATTTATTTTCAGGGTTAGTATTAGGTTTACTATATGGTTTAATAATACAAGCAATTGTAGGATTCCCAGAAAGTTTTACAAAAAAAGACGAAGATGGTGTATCTTATTGAAAAGAAGAATTTTACTGAATATTTGAATTAGATTCTTGATCAGTATTATTTAAAAAAATATTTATCACTTCAATTACTTTATTGATGATACCTTTAATATTTTTATCAATCTTTAGATCTGTTACTAAAAAAAGTACTAAAAGGTTAGGTAGAATTACTGGTAAAGGTATAACATTTTTAATGTTAAACGTTGCAGCTGCATTTTGTATCGCAGCAGCAATTGGTATATTATTAAAAGTTGGTGTCACAAGTGATGGTAAAAAAGTATTAGACGAGTTCTCTGATAAAAGTACTTCAGGTGATGATAGTGCTATTAAATCAATACCTGCAATGATAATTGATTATCTACCAAAAAACTTTATAGCTGACTTGGGTAAGGATGCTGTAATTCCGGTTTTAATCATGGCATTAATTGTAGGATTAAGTGTTAAAGCGATATCAATAAAAAGACCTGAGAAAGTTGAAGCATTTGTTAAATTAATGGATTCAAGTTGAGAAATTATATTAAAAATAGTTAATGGATTTATAAAAATAATACCATTAGCAATAATGTCAATAGTTACAAACTTAATGATTACTCAATCATTAACAGCATTAACAGCAGTTGGTAAAGTATTAGCCGCTGGTTATATTAGTTTATTTATTTGTATTGGTTATTTAACAGGTATATTAGCAATTGCAAAAATTAAACCACATAAATGATGAAAATATGGTTGAAGACCTGCCTATCAAGGTTTAGTAACACAATCATCAAGTGCTACTTTACCTTTTACAATGAAATCTTTAGTTGATAAAATGAAAGTTGATGAATCTTGCGTTAATACAATAATACCCTTATCGACAACAATGGGTATGATTGGTGGAGCAGGAGCAGAAGGTGGATTAATAGTATCATTATTATGAACAGGTTCAGATTCATCAATAATTCACAATCAAGGAATATGGTTATTCTTATTCATAGGGTTATTAATGACAATGATTGTTTCTTTAGGAATACCTGGAACCCCTGGTACTTCAACATTAGTTATAACAAGTTTATTAGGTTCGTTAGGTGTACCTAGTTTTAAAAACGGTGCCTTTTCTATAATGCTTGTTTTAGAAGATATATATGATATTGGTAGAACTTCAGTCAACATAATTGCTGCAATGGTTGTGAGTACAATTGTCGCATTTAGCGAAGGAATGATTGGTGAAAGTACTGATATTTTAAGTAAGAAAGCAGCACATTACCAAGAAAAGGTAAACCTTATATTAAAAGCAAAAGACGATAAGGCAATTAAGATAAAAGAACTAAAAAGTATTTATCCTAATAAAAAAATAGCATTAGATCAAAAAATTACAGAAGATGAGTTAAAACTAAAATATTTAGACATTAAATTAACATATAAAGATGAAATTAAAAAAATAAAATCTAATAAAGAATAATAATATAAAAAATGGAAGTATTAAATATTTCCATTTTTTATTTAAAATATAAAAAAACTACTATATAAACTTATAATTGTGATTAAATAATATTGATTAGAAGTTAATGAAATTAATTAACTTTTATTTAAATGGAGGGAAGTATGAAATTATTTAGCGAGAAAAATAACATTGATTCTAATGTGAAAAATATTGCTGAACATTTAGGGAATGTTGAAAATATTGACCATATTAGCCATTGTTCTACTAGGATGAGAATAAAAGTAAAAGACATTTCCATAGTAAAGATAGAAGAAATAAAAACAAACGAATTAGTAAAAGGTGTAGTCGTAAATGGCAATCTCGTTCAATTAGTTATTAAAAAAAATATAGAGAGCTTTAATAAAGAATTTTTGACTACATTAGGAATATCTATTAAGAGAGTACCTAACTTATTTGATGTTAAAGTAACAATAAAAAAAGGTTTTTTTAAATCATTAACCGATGGTATTGGTGTATTAGTGATGCCAATTATACCTTACCTTATTACATTATCGATAATATCAACAATTGATAATATAATTAATAATATTGAAGTTAATGGTTCTACAATAGCAAAAACTGGTGAGTTTGCTAAAACTTTAGGTAATCTTACTACATCACTACAAAAAGCATTAGCATTAGCATTTAGTATATTAATACCTTGATCAATTTTTAAACTTATGAAAGGTAGTGAATCAATAGGAATTTCAATCGGAGTAGTTTTATGTGCTAAGGACATGGCATCTACAAATGATTTTATGGGTTCAGGTAGACCGCTATTCGAATGAGCTAAAACTGGTGAAGTTGGTGGAAAGGATTTTGATTGGTCATTTTCAAATTTAGCAAATGGTTATCCTTGAAAAATATCATATGAAGGTCAAATTTTACCACTTGTATTAATTGGTTTTATGGCTGTATATTTAGAAAGATTGGTAAGAAAAATAAAATGAGGAGTTGTTAAGGAAATATTTGGAATGCCAATGGTAACATTATTATCCTTTTTTGTTGGTGAATTACTACTAGCACCAATTGGAATGTTATTAACATATGGTATGAATATTGCAGTTTTATGAGCAACAACTCATGAGATTGCTAAGTATATATTTAATCCATTATTTGCGATTATGCTTCCATGACTTGTTGTAACAGGGTTTATTCAAATATTTGTAGTTGTTGCTCTACAACAATTTATGACTTATAATGCTACTTCTATTAACCCAATGTTTACACAACTTAATGTCGCTGTTGCAACAAGTGTGTTAGCATTTTCAATAATTAATAGACAAAATAAAGAACTACAAAAAACAGCTGTTCCATCATATTTAATAGCATTTGTTGGTGGTTCTACCGAACCAGCTTTATTTGGAGTAGCATTAAGATTTTTATTTCCTGTAATTGCTGTAAGTATTGGTACAACAGTTGGAGTAATTATCACAACTGCATCAGGAGTATTAACAACAATGGGTCCTTGTTCGTTATTGGTTTTCTTAACTATTATTCCACAAGCTAGTGTTGTTGATAAATTCAATATGACAACCTGAGCTGGAACAGGGTTTTTATGAATGGCGATTGCACTAGTTGCAACGATCACTACAACATTTTTTGCAACTATTTTATTGTCAAGATTAAAATATTTTAAAAATACTACAAAACAAATATTGGATAGAGACTTTTCGTCTATACCTGGAGTTGAATTTTCAACTAAAAAAAATAAGATTGTAAAAAAAGAAATTAAAAAAGAGGAAATAAACAATGAAAAGAATTAAAGAAATAGAATGAAAAAAATGAGATGAAATTGATAAAAAATATTATGATATTGCAAATAAACTAGTAGAAAGTGATAAATTTTATAGACCACTATACCATATTGCTCCACCAAATGGATTAATGAATGACCCTAATGGTTTATTATATAAAGATGGAATTCATCATATTCATTATCAATGAACACCAATAGAACCATATCATGGTTTTAAACATTGAAGATATGTAACAACACATGATTTTATAAACTATAAAGATCACGGTGTTTCAATTACACCAGATTTTGAAAAGGAAGCTTTTGGTTCATTTTCTGGTAGTGCCTATTATTTTGATGATAAAATTAAAATTTATTATACTGGTAATATGGAAGATGGCAATGGAAATATGACAGAAGAAGTTCAATTAGTTGCTGATTTTGAAAATAATAAGATAATTAATAAAAGAATTGCCGTACCTTGAGATGGGGATAAATTTACACCCCATGTAAGAGACCCAAAAATATTTGAACTTGATAATAAAATGTATATGATATTTGGTGTAAGAACAAAAGATGATAAAGGTGGTTTAGCCTTTTATGAAATGTTAGACTTTGATAAATTTAAGTATAAAACTGTTTTAAAACCAAGTATTAAAAATAACACTTATGGATATATGTGAGAATGTCCAAACTTAGATAAAGTTGATAATAAGTATTTATTTTTTATGTCAGCAGAGGGATACTATGATAAAAATAATAAATATGAATTAAATAATTCTAGAAGTGTTGTATATTCTGTTTTAGACAAAGTTGATGTTAATAGCACTAATCTTAATGAACGTTTTCCTATGAAAACTGTTGATTATGGTCATGATTTTTATGCTCCTCAAACTTATTGAATGGATAATAAATTATTATGATTTGGTTGATTAGGAGTTTGTGATGTTCAATATCCAACAGATGAGTACTCATGGCATTCAATGTTAACAATTCCAAGAGAACTTAATTTAGAAGGTGATGATTTATTACAAAAACCATTTAGTGAATTTACTAACAACCTATTACATAACAAAAAAATACAACATACAAACTATGTTAAAATTCATAAATCAAAACATCTCAAATTTACTTTAGACGGTAACTTAGAGTTCAAGATACTAAATGATAAAAATGAGTATATTTTGGTAAAATTTACAAATGATGAAATAATACTTGATAGATCTAAGCAATCTGGTGAAGTCGAGTGAGAGTTTGAAACCCCTAGATATGCATTAAGAAAAATAAAAAATAGATCTCAAACAGTAGAAGTATTTATAGATTCATCTTCAATTGAATTATTCGCAGATGATTATAAAACGGTATTCACATCAAGGTTTTTTGTAAAAGACTTTAATAGAATAGAATTTAATAATGAAATTGATTTAGAGTTATCAGATATTAAATCTATAAATATTAAGTAATTTCTTTTAAATTTAATATTTTTTATATAATATGTTGATTATGATAATTCTATTTGATAATATAAAAGTGCAAGTTAAATACTTGGTTTTCACAATAGGGACTGGTTGAAACATCGGTCTACATAATTCTATGTGTGTTGACGAATATACTAGCAAGAATTATGTTGCTTTATGCAAAAGCAAAAATAGGTTTTATACCTATTTTTTTATTTAATTAATTCATGAACTAGCTATTATTAGCTTTTTATTTGCTCAAAAAACTTTCACAAGGGAAAATAGGAGGATAAAATAGATATAATAATAGGAATTGAAAAAAGTTGATGAAGGACTTATTAAACTTGCTATTGCTAAAGATAGTTCCAGTCCATCAGAGATATATGATTTTATAGATGTAAATAAATGAATATTTTTAAAAAAAAGATTATAATAAAAGTATTAAAAAATGTTTTAAGGAGTTTTTGATTAATATGAGTAAATGTTCTGCAGAAATTGAAAAAGCGTTATTGAAAAGAGATAAAGAATGAGAACAAAAAAATCTTGAAAGAGATAAAGAAATTGATATTTTAAAAGAAAAAATTAATAAGTTAGTGGATAGTAGTTTTGAAATGTAAATTTATGTTATTATATTAATAAGCAAATAGAGCGCTAGCAATACTAGCACTCTATTTTTTTTATTTTATTTAATTTAATAATGAACTAGCTATTGCTAGTATTTTATTTGCTCTGATAATTTCTGAAATGAAAATAGGAGGTAAATAAATAGAAAAAGAAGTATATGGTATGAATATTTATATAAAAATTAATGATGAATTAATTAAAATATCTAATGAAGAGGGTTTTAAAAACATAATTAATTTAGTAAAAAACAATAAATTATCTCAAATAGAAGCAAACAAGATATTTCAACTTTTGGAAAAAGGGTTAAAGGAATTAGGGGGAATGTCTGATGAATAAAAATAATATAAAAATCATTTTTGAATTAATTAATGATGAAAAGGGTGGGAAACAATACTTTTAAATTTCTGAAAAATCCAGTAGTGTTGAAGAAGTACATATTGCATTAAATGTAAAGAATATGACTATTGAAGATAAAATCTTTTATAATAATAGTATAAATGGAAGAAAAAAAGAATCGGTTTATTCTAAATGTAAGGAGTATTTTTTAATGAATAGTAAATGTGCAAAAGAAGTTAAAATAGCAGTTGAAAATGCATTATTGAAAAGAGATAAAGAGTGAGAGCGAAAAACACTTGAAAGAGATAAAGAATGAGAACAAAAGAATCTTGAAAGAGATAAAGAAATTGATATGTTAAAAGAAAAAATTAATAAGTTAGTCGATAATAGTTTTGAAATGTAAATTTATGTTACTATATTAATAAGCAAATAGAGCGCTAGCGATACTAGTACTCTGTTTTTTTATTTAATTAATTCATGAACTAGCTATTGTCAGCTTTTTATTTGCTCAAATAATTTTTGAAAGGAAAATAGGGGGTAAATAATTGAAGAGACTAGTATTAAGTTTAATTGCAATATCAAGATTAAATGGTATATTTACATTAAATATAAAATATTATAATGATCAAACTAATTATAATATTTTGTTAATTAATAATAAAATAAAAAATAAGCGATTTAGTAATTATAATAAATCAACTGATAGTTATAATCCAACTTTTCCTAATATAATAAAGGAAGTAAGAAATTTTAGAATATAATAAGGATTATTATATTGTTACTCAGGATAATTTTAATGAAAAATTAGAAAAAATTAATTTAGATAATTTTGCAAATATTAATGAGAATAATACTCGAAAAGAATTAAAACTAGATTTATTAATATCATCAATATTTGATAAAATCCAAATTAAACGAAGTAAGGGGGAAGAAAGTGAAAATTCAAACCTTTTTCACTTTAATGTAATAAATGACTTTCTATTTGATGAGAGCAAATGTATTAACTTAAATAAGATTAGTCAAGAAACTATAAGTTATAACTTTAAAGATGCTACAAAAGAAGTAAAAGAAAAATTTGTACAAAATTATATTAAAAATTATATAAATGAATTACTCATAACTTATAAACCTGATAAGGTTAAAGATGACAAAGATTGAGCTTATATACATAATGTTGACTATAAAATATCACTTAATTCAAGTAAGAATACTGATATTGATAATATTGATAATCTATAGCAAATAATTAATGATTTTATTGATTCAGAAACTTCAGTAGATTTACAAGTTTATATAGTTGCAAATAATGACTCATATAAATCAACAGGATCAACAAGATATATTATTCACAACGCTTCTTCAATAGATGACCCTAACCATAATAATCCTGCATCACCATCTCCAGTAAGTCCAAACAATCCTAATAATTCAAATAAACCTAATCCAAATAAAAATAACTCTAAAGTTTTTAACAAAAATAACTTATATTGGATTATTTCCTTAATAGTGCCAATCGTTTCCATTATCACTTTTATAATCTGATATAAGAGAAATAGAAAAAATAAAAAAATAAAATAAAATATTTTAATAATTTATGTTACTATATTAATAAGCAAATAGAGCGCTAGCGATACTAGTACTCTATTTTTTTTATTCCCTTTCTAAAATACAAGAACTAGCTATTGCTAGTTTTTTATTTGCTCAATAAACTTTCCCCAGGGAAAATAGGAGGTAAATAAATGGAATGATTTATAAATAGTTTAATAATTAACAAATTTTATAATACTAATAATACAGAACCAAAGGATCTAAAACCTATAGTAGATTATATTATGGGTTATGGTCTAGCAACTATTGCAATAATTTGTGGAGTGGTAATAATATATTTGTTATTTATTTTAATAAATACATGATTAAAAATGAATAAAGCAATAGATGATGGTGATATTGAAGGTAGATTATTGCTATTAAAAAAATTATATGAGTTTTAATTATTGCTACTCTTATTCTAATTATTGGAATTGTTGTCGCAGTTTTTTCAGGCTCATTTTTAAATCAATAGTAAGAACTTTAAATAATCTTTAATTAAGTAGGTGATCAATATTATCTGTTGTATTAAAGATTATTTTATTTATCTTTATTCAAGAACCGCTTGCTTTAGTTCATAATACATAAGGTATTTGAATATTGTACAACTTAAATTGTATATGACATTATATTTAATTGGAAATGAGATTTTGATATAAATAATATTCCTAAAAGTTTTTGAGCATTTTGTATACTTGGGGGATTTTTAGTGGTATTAATATTTACGATTCAGTATTTTACATATACATTTAATGAAGATTTACATCTAAAAGAAAGAATTGTAAAATCTGTAAAATCAACAGGTTTAGCAATTGTATTTGTATTTTTCATACCAATTGGGTTTTATGGTATTTTATTTTTAATTGGATTTTTGAATACTTTAATTCAACTAAGTTTTGGTAAAAATAATAGAAACTTAGCTGATATATTATATAAACTTGGAGATAAAAATTGAGATGGAAGTAGTATATTTGTACCAGATGATTATAGTGTACCAGATATTATATTATATTATAATATAATATTTGAAATATTAACAGTATGGCTTTTATTATATTCATTAATTATGCTATGCATGGCTGTTGTACAAAAATCAATTGAGTTGTTTTTATTATTTATATTAGGGCCATTAGTTGCCGCTTGAATGGTTAATGATAATGGCGCTAGAAAAACAATGAAAAGATATGGCATTAGCTAAGAGTTTAATTAGTATTGGTAATATCTTAAGTTAAATGGTTATGATAAATTTTTTAACATTATTTATAACAAAAATAAGCCAAGGTAGTTCATTTAAAGATTTTACTTTTGTTGAAAAAAGTTTTGTATATGTTGTAGTAATACTTGGTACATGTACTTTCTCACTTGTAGCACCACAATTAGTGGCATCATTTACAGGTGGAGAAGGTATTAGTCATGAAGAAGGTAGAAACAGTATATTAAGTGCAATGCACGGTAAAAGTATATTAGGAGCTGGTGCTAAAGCTTTAGGTTGAGCAGCAGGAGGTGCTGCTATACTTGGTTTAGTAAAAGGAAAAAAAGGTGAAAGTATTGCAAATGCTGCAAAAAGTGGCTTAGATAATCTTAAAAAAGGTCAAGATATGATGCAAGGTCAAAGAGCAAGCGGAATACCTGGATTTCTTGGTAAAGCTGCGAGAGCAGCTACAACTGGAGGTCATACTATTAAAAGTATGTTTAGTAGACAAGGGTGAAGTAATTTAGGATCAGCAATTGGAGGTGTTGCTTCTGCGGTTGGAGGAGCAATTGCTGGTAATACAGTTGGTCATTATAGAAATAAAAGAGATAATTCTAATAGCAATTATAGTAATACCCTTAAAGATAATGTAATACCTAATTTAAATTCTAATATTAAAAAATTTGATAAAAAAAGAAATAATTATACTAATTTAAGAGAAGTTTATAAAGATAAAAAAGAAAATGCCGTAAATGACAAACAATGAAATAGAGCATTAAATAAAGAGTATAAATATGCTAATAAAATACTAAAAATGGATAGTAAACAAATTAAAAATAATCATAAAATAGATACGAAAAATATTAAAATTAATAAAATTAATAAAAATAAAGAAAAAAAATAGATTAAAAAATATGTATTAAATACATATTTTTTTATATAATTAAATAAAGAGGAAGTGAAGTTATGAGTATATTTAGTGCCGCAGGGTGATTGTTAGGAATACCGCCAAAAGAACAAAGAGAAGCTAGAAAAGAATGAGAAAGAAAACAGTGAAGGTATACTTCCAAAAAAATTGATGAAATTAATGCAAAACAAGATAAATTAAATAAAGACTATGAAAATTTTGCTATTTATGGCTCTGTATTAACAAAATCATTTCCAGTTGAATTTTTTAATGAAGAGAATAATGATTTGGTGGATAAAGTCATTGACAAATTTATAAATGATTATAGTAATGCATATGATAATTTAAAAGACATAGGAGAGAAAATAGATTTAGGTATAAAATACACACAAATTTGGAAGAAAAAGAAATCACTTTATGATATTGAGAATATATTAAAAGAGATCGAAAAAGAAGAAAAAGAGCAGTTAAACTATATTAATGTAAGTAATTCAAATAAAGATATAGATAAAGAAATTGAAGTATTAAAATTGCAAAAAGAGATATTAGAGTTAAAAGCTCAATTAGCAGAAAAAGATAAGGAAAGATAAATACATTTATGTTATTATATTAATAAGCAAATAGAGCGCTAGCAATACTAGTACTCTATTTTTTTAATTAATTTATTCATGAACTAGCTATTGCTAGTTTTTTATTTGCTCTGATAATTTATCAAATGAAATTAGGAGGTAAATAAATGGATAAAGAAGTATATGGTATGAATATTTATATAAAAATTAATGATGAATTAATTAAAATATCTAATGAAGAGGGTTTTAAAAACATAATTAATTTAGTAAAAAACAATAAATTATCTCAAATAGAAGCAAACAAGATATTTCAACTTTTGGAAAAAGGATTAAAGGAAATAGGGGGAATGTCTGATGAGTAAAAATAATATAAAAATCATTTTTGAATTAATTAATGATGAAAAGGGTGGCAAACAATACTTTCAAATTTCTGAAAAATCCAGTAGTGTTGAAGAAGTACATATTGCATTAAATGTAAAGAATATGACTATTGAAGATAAAATCTTTTATAATAATATTATAAATGTAAGAAAAAAGAATCGGTTTATTCTAAATGTAAGGAGTATTTATTAATGAATAGTAAATGTGAAAAAGAAGTTAAAATAGCAGTTGAAAATGCATTATTGAAAAGAGATAAAGAATGAGAACAAAAGAATCTTGAAAGAGATAAAGAAATTGATATGTTAAAAGAAAAAATTAATAAGTTAGTCGATAATAGTTTTGAAATGTAAATTTATGTTACTATATTAATAAGCAAATAGAGCGCTAGCGATACTAGTACTCTGTTTTTTTATTTAATTAATTCATGAACTAGCTATTGCTAGTTTTTATTTAATCAAAAAACTTTCCCCAGGGAAAATAGGGGGTAAATAATTGAAGAGATTAGTATTAAGTTTAATTGCAATATCAAGCTTAAATGGTATATTTACATTAATATAAAATATTATAATGATCAAACTAATTATAATATTTTGTTAATTAATAACAAAACAAAAACTGAGCGATTTAATAATTATAATATAACCTATATAAAATTATAACTATTATCTATATAATTGATGAAAACTTTTATAATAAACTTAAATAATTCATGGTTACTAATTAAGTACGGCTTTATGTCAAACTAAATTAAAAGTTAAATAACCCTTAAAATTTCTTTCAACATTACTTACTTTTTTGTTGAATTAGTTAACTTATATAATTATAATAAGTATAAAATCAAACCAATAGTGTTAATAATTTGGTTTAATATTATATATTTACTAAAAGGGATGTATGAAGAGAATAGTTAAAAAATACTGATTTGTAATTACTACTTGTGTTTTGCTATATATATTTAGTAATTTATTGTTTATTGGGTCGAATTATTGGTTGTTTATTCTAATTAATAAGATTATTGATAATAATGAAAAGCTTGAAGATAATTGAAAATTGATTTTAATTAATTTAAGCATTACATTATCTAGTCTCTTACTTACTTTTATATCAGAACTTATACATGAAAAAATGGGAAAAAAATTGAGACTACAACTAAAAAGAATGGTAAGCTTAAAAATTAATTCACTAACAGATTATGAATATGAACAAAATAAAAAAGGTGAATATATTTCTTGATATAAAAATGAGAGTGAGGCAGTATATCAAGCTTTGAAAGCTAAAATGATAATGATATGAGCTGACTTATCTATGTGTTTTATTTCAATTGTTCTTATTAATATATATGTTAGTTATATAATTACATTAGTAACAATTTTTTCTGCGATTTTCATTATATTAATTCCAATGATGTTAGGTAATTTAACATCTAGAAGAGAACAACAATTGGTAAAACAGCAAGGTGTCTATACCCAATCAATTGAAAACTTAATTAGTGGATATGCCAACTTTGCTTTTAATAATAAAAAAAACATATTTAAAAGTTTGATAACTAATTTTACAAATAAAATGGAGAATTATAGATTAAGAACATCAAACTTATGTTTTTTTGTAGAATTAATAACTGATTTATTACAAGTTATATTACAACAAAGCGTAGTAATTGTTACAGTATTTTTGTATTACTATGGATTTACTAGTGCTGGGTCATTGTTTATATGTTCTACATTCTCTGCATATTTTTTACAGGGTCTAAGTTCTACTTTGGGTAATTTATCACTTGCAATCAAAGGTAAAAAAATTGTTAAGAAATATTTACCAGTGGCGGAAGAAGAAATATATGAACCTAATTTAATAGAATTTAATAAATTATCTATAAATAATCTTGAATATAAAATCAATGATAAAGAAGTATTTAAAAATTTAAACCTTGAAATTGATGTAAATAAAAAGTATTTATTAGTAGGGGAGTCAGGAAGGGGAAAGACCACTTTATTTCGAATTATATTCGGTATATTAGATAACTATAATGGAGTAATTAAATTGAATAATGATTTAGATTATAAAGAAATAAACAAAAAAGATTTAAAAGAAATATATACCTATATTCCTCAAAAACCTATTGTTTTTAAGACTAGTATAAGAAACAATATAAGTTTATGAAATAAAAATATTTCTGATAAAAAAATTATTGAAACTTTAGAAAAAGTAAATTTAAAAAGTCTAATTGAAATTAATTCATTAGATACAATTATTAATCCAGATTTTAAAAACTTGTCCGGAGGAGAAATTCAAAGGTTGGCAATAGCAAGAGCATTAGTTGATGATAAACAAGTGATGATATTAGATGAAATAACTGCAAGTTTAGACAAAAAAAATAGAGATAAAATAGAAGAACTAATAACAAGTTTAGATAAAACAATTTTATTTATTTCTCACACCGCTGACCATGAAAATAATAATTTTGATCAAGTAATAAAACTTTAGGAGGAAACCATGACTAAAATATATTTAAAAGTTTGATACTTTTATTTAATTTATTTATTATTCGCAACTATATCAAGTGCAGGAATGACTTATGGAATTCTTTCTTCTGGTTATGTTCTTGATGATGTGTTAAATAATGATAAAACTAAATTAATAATAGATTCAATTTTCATTATTGCTGGTATTGCAATCTTTTCATTATTTTCTAATTTTAATAACTTTATTATTAAACCAAGAGCAATTAAAAAAATGAACTTATTATTACGTAAATTAATAATTGATAAAATAAATGCAATGTCATATGAAGAATATAGTAGCAATGGTGTTGGTACATATATTTCGTGATTAACAAATGATGTTGATATAATTGAATCAACAGTATTTGAATCATCTTTTACAATATCTAATATAATCCCACAATTTTTTATAATTGGTTATAGTTTTTATTCATTAAATTGAATATTAGGGTTAATAGCAATATCATCATCATTATTATGTACAATAATTCCATTTTTATTTGTTAAGAGTAATATTAAATATCAAACTAAGATATCTAGTCAAAGTGAATTGTTGAGTGAAGATTTATTGTCATATGTAAATGGATATCAAGAACTATCATATAGAAATAAAAAAAGACTATATACAGAATTAGTTAATGATGCAAATTTAAGTTATGAAAAAACTAAGTCTAAATTTCTAATATTTAGAAATTTTCAAAGCTTCTTATCTAATATGATTACGATTTCATCTCAGTCTATTTTAGTAATAGTTTCATTATATCTTTTTACAATCAACAAAACATCAGCTGGTGCATTTTTATCATCTCCTGGAATTGCATATACAT
Organism: Spiroplasma corruscae; assembly: GCF_002237575.1. Lineage (NCBI taxonomy): Bacteria > Bacillati > Mycoplasmatota > Mollicutes > Entomoplasmatales > Spiroplasmataceae > Spiroplasma > Spiroplasma corruscae. The sequence goes on along the minus strand of NZ_CP022535.1, from coordinate 612,568 downwards.
TTTTTGTTGCAATATTTACATTTTCAAGATTAATATCAACAATCAAAAGTACAAAAGAAGTAGTTCTTAAATATAAAAATGTAAAAGTTGAAAATGACTATGAACCAAGTACAATTAATTTTGAAAACATAATTGTAAAGGATTTAAATTATTCAGTAGAAGATAAAATTATATTTAAAGATTTTAACTTAAGTATAAAAAATCATAATAAATATTTATTAATTGGAGAATCTGGTAAGGGTAAAACTACCTTATTTAAAATAATCTTTTCATTAATTCATAATTATGAAGGAGAAATCAAAATAAATAATAAATTAAATTATAAAGATATTGATCAAAGAGATATATGAAACTTAATTTCATATATTCCACAAGAAAACATATTATACAATTCTTCATTAAAAAATAATATAACTTTATTTAATAAAACAATTAATGATAGTGAGGTTATTGACGTATTAAATAAGGTTAATCTTGGATATTTGCTTGACCAAATGAGTTTAAATGACCATCTTAATAATGATGCAAATAATATATCTGGTGGAGAAATACAAAGAATTGCAATAGCTAGAGCTTTATTACAAGATAAACCATTTATGATATTAGATGAAATAACATCAGGTTTAGATGAAAAAAATAGAAATAATATAGAAAGTCTTATATTATCATTAAATAAAACAATTTTATATATTTCTCATACTACAAAAATTGAAAATAATAATTTTGATCAAATAATTAAATTATAGTATTTGTTAATCTTATATATATAACAATATGTTTATAAATTAATAATAAGTCCTTTTATTTGCTAAAATAAAAAGTTTAAAAGTATTTAAAACTTTTTATATTTAATAAATAAAAATATAATATTCAGAAGTGTTTGTAATAAGAATAAAAGTATATTAAACGTTAAGAAATTACTATATAATTTTACTAAGAATAGTACATTTATATTATTAATTGATTAGGGGTTAGTATGAAAAAAGTTATCTATGAAATAGTATTTATTACAATAATGACATTTTTATATTATTTATATAGTTCTTGAATTCAATTTTTAAAAGACACTGAAGAAGAAGATATGCTATATAAAATTTTTAGTCCATTTCAATTGTTAATATTAGGGTCAATTTTTACTATTGTATATGGTACAATTAAAACCATATTATTTTTTAATATAAAAAATTTAAAAGAATATAAAAAAAATTTAAGAAATAATATTTTATTTGAGTTTGAAAATACTATTAAGTATTTAGATAATTTAAAATCTAATATAAAAAAAGAAGATATAGTTGCTATAAAATCATGTATTAAAGACTATAGTTCGATAAAGTATAAACCAATATATTTAAACTTATTAATTGATGAGATAACTACGAGAATATTAAGCAATCATGATTTTAGTGATTTACTTCAAACTTGTAATTTAGTTTCTTCAAACATCAAAAATGTACTTCATAAAGAACAAGATCGTTTAGCCTATAATAAATCTGAAAACTTGTTTGAATTAAGAAGAGTTAATGAATATTATAATAACAATAGTTGATTTGTAATTAGTTTTTATTTAACTATTCATAACAAAGATATTCATTCACATGAATATGAAGCCAATAAATGAAAGATTACCTCTTTATATATTTCAAGATTCTCATATTTTTTATACCCATCATTTTTTATAACACTATCACTTTATGCATTAATTGGTGGTTCTTTATATGCATTTGATTATTCATTAAACAGATTCTTTTACGGTTCATTTGGTATATCATTATTTTTTGTATCAACTTTATTATTTGTTAGTAATTTAATTTATAATAAAAAGAAATATAAAATAAAAATATTCTGATTACAGCTATCAATTTATCTAATGTTTATTGGTTTTATTTTTTTAGATATGTTTTTAAATGTAATTTTATCTCCAATATTAAAAGAATCTAATGATTGATATGAATCAGAATTAATTACTTTCTTATGTTATTTAGTCTATATTGTTTTATCAACAATGTTGTTAAGTTATATTTTTACAAGCTTACTTGAATTATTTGAATATAAATCATTTAGTACTATTAATTTAATATTAAATATTATCATGCCAATAATAATATTTATAATTTCAGCCGTTTTAAATTATTTATCAGTTCATAATGAAAACTCTAATAAACTGTATTTAATAAATTTTATAATGATTTTTGTTTATTGATCAGTATCTTTATTATCAAATAAATTTATTACTAAATAAAAAACATTTTAGTTTTAATAATCTTTTTTCATTTTTTATAAATTAGTATAGAATTAATGAATAAAGGAGAGAAAATGAATTTATACACATTTAAATTAACATATAAATATACTTTTGGTATATTATCTTGTTTATCTATTTATACATATTATTTTTATAAATTGATTTCAGGACACGGTATTAGTGATTATAATGGAAATTATGAAATATATACTTTAGACTATTTCACAACCTTTACATTGATATCTAATATATTTTGCCAAGTATGATTATTATTGGCTGCAATTAGACCTAATAAGGAAGGGGATTCTAAATTCCTAGGTTATACAACTGCATTAAATTTTGCTGTAATGATAACAATAACTTTTATTGTTTACAATGGAATATTAGTACCATTAGATACTGGTTTCCCGACTCATCCATATGATGCTTTTGCAACAGTTGTTAATCATATAATTACACCAATTGCATTTGTTACTTACTTTTTATTCTTTATGAGAAACAAGAAAAAAGTTGAACTTAATACATATTTTATTAAAAAATTCTGAATATTATTTGTAATGGTATTAACATATTGTATTTTTTCATTAATTAAAGGAGAAATTAGATATCAATCTCATTCAGAACTTTACACTACACCAAAGGGTGGGAATATTTGATATCCATATTTCTTTTTAAACATACATAACCCTAATGGTCCTATGGGGATTCCCGGCGCTGCATGATTTGTAATCGCATTTATTTTAATAGTAGGTGTTATGATTGGGTTTACGTATTTGTATAATTATGTAAATAACCAATTTATTAAAACTAAGTTTTATAAAAGTCGCTATAATTGATAAAAAAACTTTTAAAAAAATTTAATAATTTTCTTTGCGTTTTTCGAAAAAACAATGTATATTAATAAGGAAGGAGAATTATTAAATGAATAAAGTTGTAAAAGTAACTATTACAAAAACTGTTAATTTTGGTGCATTTTGTGATGCTGATATTGATGGGCAAATTTACAAGGGTTTAATTCATATTTCTGAAATAGCTGACAAATACGTTTCTGACGTAAATGAATTCGTTTCAGTAGGACAAACTGTTGATGGTTATGTAATCTCAGTTGATGAAGCAAACAAACAAGCAAAAATCTCATTAAAAAGAGCAAACTAAAAAAATTATAAATAAGATTTCATTAAATTAATAGTTACAATTATATCTTTATTATTTGTATTTCTATTAGCTTGAAAAATTATAATTAAAAAAAATGTAGTTATTTATAACTACATTTTTTAATTTACTATAATTTTTTTAATTGTTTTGTTTTACAAAGTTTAAAGTTTTATCCCTATATCTACTAATGTTTGTCCATAATGATCCAGAATGTTTTGCGCCCTCAAATAGCTCTATATCACTTATTTTGACGCTCTCAATTGATGTTTTTAGATAATATAAGACAATTGAGTTATCGTATAGAACAAAGTCATCTGCTTTACCATGAATATATAGTATTTTCAAATCATTAATATCATCATTTTTTACTAATAAATTAACGTCTTTTAAACTAACATCTGTATATTTTTTAAAGTTTTTATTAATATTAAATGACATAAGCCATCAAGGTATCTTTAATGCTTTTTTTAAGAAATATCTAATTTGAGGAATTACTTCACTAAATGCACAATCAGCAATTATTCAGTTTACTTTATTTTCTTTATAATATTTATTTGCGAAAAATAGTGAAGTACTTGCACCCATACTAACTCCAAATATACCAATTTCTTCTACATTAAAAGTTAATTTTACTCATCTAACAACTTCATCTAACACTTCAGCATTTGTATATCCAAAATCAGATTTAGTCCCATAAGTTTTACCATGTGCATAGGCATCAAAAGTTAATATGTTATAACCTTGTTTATAGAAATGAAATATATTTCTTAAAGCAAAGTATTTATTCCTTTTGAACCCATGCAAACCTATAATTCATTTCTTACTATCTTTATTCCTTAGCATTAATGTACTTATTTCTTTTTTAAAAAGTCCAATCATAAACTCTTTAAGTTGCTCTTTTTCAATATCAAAATCCTTTACATTATGTTTTTCTAATTCACCCAATAGTTCTTCATAAGTATTTATTTCTATATTATTCTCATTTAATCCTGTTCTTTTATATTTGAATAAATAAACCCTAAACACCCTAGAACATATTCAACTTAATAAAATAACTAAAGGGAACAATAAAATAACAAAAGTTATATTAAATCAATTATAGTGATACTTTTTTAGTCTTTTTAAATGCTTTTTATATTGCATACTTTACCCCTTATACACTTATTATTGTAAAGTAAATTTTTTATAAAAAATAAACTAAATAAATTTATAAAATTATTTAATAGAATAAAATATATTTATTGGAGGATATTATAGTGGCAAAAAAAATAATAAAAAACCTTTATTTAGGTGATATGAATAGTGTTGTTAAGGACGCACAAATTGTTATATCTTGTGCAGAGGAAACATTTAATGAAAAAAAAGAGTTAAATGAAGCTATTTATGTTGATGATGTTAAATTTAAAAATAAAATTAAAGATACGTATTATTATAGTTTTGAAGATTATCCATATCCTGATTCTTTAAATAAAAATGCAATTAAAGATATATTTAATATGATTGATCAAAATATTAATAAGAAAGTAATGTATATCCATTGTATATGGGGAGTAAATAGAAGTGCTAGTATTGTATTTATGTATCTCGTTTCAAGAGGGTATATAAAAAGTAATAACTATGAAGATGCGAGAAGTCAATTTTCTAATATTTATCCTAAACATAGTCCTAACCCAGGTTGAAAGGATTTTTTAAAAAAATACTACCCATATAATTTTTAATATATCTTAATAATTTAGTTAATTTTTATATTTTTTGTTGAATTTTATAAACTATTAATGTACAATTCTTATGAATATTTAGGAGGGAATATGAAAAAATTATTATCTATATTAACAACTATATTAATTGGATCAACTATACCAACAGCTGTTATTGCATGTGGTTCAGAAAACCCCAGTAATGATGTAGATCCAGCACCAGAAACAAACGAAGTAGACAGTTATAACGAAACATTAAATACATTTAAGAAAGAAGTTAGTGAAATAATTAATAAAAACATTAAACTTGCTTCACAAAGTTGGTTTGAAAATGATGATGGGAATAAAAACTTTTCATTTTTTAAAAAAAATAACTATTCAAGTTACTTTACAAATTATGTTCAAAATAAAACTAATAACACTAACTTAACAGATATTTTTAATATAAATAGTGATAATAAAACTAACTATTTTAATGATTTAAAATTGAAAACAAACTATAATAAAATTAAAGAAGAAGTTGAAGCATTAAAAAGTAAATCAGAATACGATATATTACTAAGTGATGTTACTAATATTATAACTATTGATGAATCATTAGCTGATACAGAAGGTGATGTATCGAAACTAAGTATCTACGAATCTAAAAATTCTGAATCAGTTAATAAAGATGGTTATATATTAAATACCATTGCAAATTTTAACTTTAGTATTAAATATAAAAATGCTGACAACACAAATGTAACTAATTTTAATCAAAGATCTACATTAAATTATACATTAACAACATATAAAGGATTAGCAGAAGGTATTTCAGATAAATCTAAATCTATAAAATGGAATTATTTACAAAAAGATTTAAATAATGAAAATAATGATGGTTATTTAGACTTATCTTCTATTAATAAAGAATCAGAATCAGATGATAAATTTGTTAAAAATTCAAGTAAGATCAAAGAAACATTAAAAAATAAATTTAATGATCCATTAAAGGCTATAATTGAAGAATTAAATAAAAGCTTAGAATCATTAGGTGAATTAAAAGACTTTATTAAATTCTCACCTAAAAATGAAAATGATAACTCATTTAATTTTGAAGATTTAAATGATTCAAATTTATGAGATTATAAAGTAGAGCCAAGCGTATCAAACTATTCATGAAAAAATAACCGAACTGGTTGAAATGATGATAGCTTTTTAAATGGTAGTGAATTATATAAAAGTATTATGTTTAATAAAGGCGAAGGTAATAGTAGTCTAGATAATTACCTTTCTGATAATATTAAAAATTGATCTAATACATTTGTTAAAAATGTTTTAGAATCTGAAGCTGATTCACAAATTTTAGAAAATGAAACAGTAAAATCTAATTTGAAAAAACTTCTATCTATTAAGTTTTTATCTTTAAGTAATATTCAATTAAAAATAGGTGATTTCACAAAAGATATGAACGAATTAAAAATAGGGTATGGATCAACAGTTGATATAACTGAATCATTGGATAATTTGACAAATGAATCAAGAACTTATAAATCTATAAAACAAAATATAAAAAATGGTTTAAACCAATTTTCAGAAATATTTAAACTTGAGGATAGTTATACTAGTCCAAGTCAGAATACTTCATTATTCACAGTAAAATCAGATAACGAATTCTTTTGAAATAATGCTAATAATATTCACAATACTAATGACCTAAGCAACTTTTTCTCTTTAAATAAAAATGAAACAGATTTTATTAAAAAAAGAAAAAAAATAATAGATGAAGGTAACCAAAGTAATTTTGAATTTAATTTTAGTCCAAGTGGTGGAAATGTACCATCACTTGGTTATAATGATACTGGTCTTCAAATGACAAGACCTTGATCAGGAATGCCTTATATTGATATAAATATAAAATTAGATTTTTTAAATTTAAATTTTAGAACAGATCAAATTTATTCACAAGGTGGTAAATATAGAACATTTACTTATATATGAAAATCATAGTAAAATAATGTTCTAACAGTAAAAAATTTAACTAAAAAAACTAGTGAAGAACACTAGTTTTTTTTTAATTATTGTGAACCTAAATAAATAAAGTAATCTAAAATTATTTTTAAAATTAATTATAATTATTAAATTGCGTATTAATTATCTTATATTGATATAATTCATTCATTATTTAAAATAAAAAGACAATTAATTTGTTATTAATTAGGTTTCTTTCAACCTATCAATAATATAAGTTGGTTTTTTATAAAAAAAGTAATATAATTATTTTGAAGGTTGATGTAATAAAATGAATAAATTAAATTTCAAATTATTAAGTTTTAACTATAAAAACGTTATAAAAAACAAAGTTTTATTATCGGTTACAATAACTTTTTTGTTAATGTCTACATTTTTAGAGATAGCATCTTTTTTTAATTATTATTTTAATTCAAACATATACGTCAATAATATTAATGATCTTTTTAACAAAATATTCTTTTTTAAAAAAATATTTGACATGCTAATGCTTTCAGTGATTGTTATTTATTTAACGTCTTTATGTTTTTATATCGATAAAAAGCAAGGTAAAATAAATCTTGAATTAAAAGGCGGTATTAGTTTATTTCAAATATATCTTCAAAGAATAATTATAATTGCATCAATTATATTAACTATAATATTATTTTTACTAGCATCACAATCGCTACTTACATTAACAATTAATGAGTATTTTTTAGAAACAAGACTTAAAGTCATTAACTTTATGTACTTTTACTTTCTTTTAGCAATAATGATATTTTCAATAACATTTTTTTTTATTATGATGTTTAATTCAAAGGTTGTGTTAACTGTTGTAGGTTTTATTTCTTGTTTAATTCCATTGTCTAGTACACTTAGTTCTTTGAGATACAATGACTGTATAAATTTATATAGACATGGGTCATCTACAACAACATTTCAAAAATGAAATTATTTTAATAAAAATTTAAAATCAGATAAATATTTTAATGAATTTTTACCGAACTTTGAAAAAGTATATAAAAACAAAGGTACTCTCGACAAATATCAATGAGCTTATGGAAATTATTGATATGTTATCAATAATTTAACTGATGATGATAAAAAAATATATGGTGATAATTTTATAAATTTTATTAAAGATATGGATAAGTTATTTAATGATAATTATCAGTTATTTAATAATCCAGATTCAAACGGTTTTAAACTCGAAGATAGTTTCGTATACAATTATAGAAAAGGATATACTAGCTATAAAACTTTAAAACAAAACTTAATTTACAATATTATTAATAAAATTATAGGATTATCAAAAAATGATGAATATTATAATTTTTTAAATATATTAAAAGATTACTCTAACTACTTTTTAGAATACCTAGAAAAATCTCCGTTGTCCATTGCATATAATTTTAATAAATCTTTTATTTCAATTTCTGTAGAAGATGGTTATTTTGATGAAACTTTTAAAAACTACAAAACAAGTGATCAATATGATTTTTACTTTTTCTTATCTTCAATAGCATATGATATTTGTAATTGACAAAATAATACTAGAGTAAATTATGAAAAAAATATAGAAATTGATTTATCACCAGAACAAAGTTTGATAGATAGTTTAAAAATAAATGCAAATAGTAATCCTTTTAATCAATTAGCGCAACTACAGTTTGGTAATTACTTTTCTAAAAACAGTTTATATTATTACAATAGTTTATCAGGAGGAGTATTTTATAATACATTTGAATCACCAACCATTCCTTTAGAATTTATATATTTTAAAAGTAATCAACAAAATAATCAACCTCCAAGATTAGACGATTTAGAAGAAGTTAATGTAAGTTTCACAAATTATTATGTATTATATTTTTCTTACTTAATTATCTTTATGGTAGTTGCAGGACTATCTTACATAAAGTATAGAAAGGTAGTGCTTAGACATGAAGTTAAATAAGTTAAAAAAAGATATAAAATTTAATTTTTTAATTTTGACATTTAAAAGAATATTTAAAAAATGATGAAATTATTTCTTTTTTGCTTTGTTAATATTAATAACAATTTCATTCCAAACTTTTTTTTTAATTTATTTTAAAAATGAAAGTTTTTTAAATGGAGATTATGCACAAGGATCAAGCTTTATATTACAAATTTTATTAATAAAAAGTATTTTAGTTTCTATATTAATTATGATTTATTCATTTATGATAGCTCAATTTTTAATACACAGTGATAAGTCTAAATATTTATTTAATCTTGAAATTAAATCAGGTATAAATTTAAAAAGTTCTTTAATGTATCGATTTTTTGTTTTATTTAGCTATACCTTTATTTTAATAATTTTTTTAGTAATTATTGAAGCGTGTTTTATTGGTTTTTGACCTAAGTCACTCAATTTTTTTATACCAATATTTATGACTAAATACAGTTTTTATTTAATAATTGCCATACTTACAATAACTTTAAGCTTTTTTTTCTTTAATTTTTTTAATGAATATTTAACTTATGTTTTAGCTGGTATTTTAATATTTATATTAAATGTCAATATGTATTTATGGCCAATCATTAAAAAAAGTATGATTCCATTAACAAATGTTAATAACACTTCACAAACTCTTGCTTATGATAGTTTAATCTACAAAAAAATTAGTTATATTGCTGAAAACATTAATGATAATCAATTCTTTAAAGATACTTTACAAATTAATTTTGATATAAATAGTTTAAGAGATGTAACAATTTTTCAAGGAAATTTATTAAATGACAAATTTTTAAATATGCTTGAAAATAAATCTCCAAACCTAAAACAATTTCTAATATCAACACATAATTATTATGCTAATAAAAATCAAGCAAGTAATGAAATTGATTTGACAAAATTTATATTTAATAAATCTGATAATCAAACAATAAAAAATTTTGACTCAAATTATTTTTATAACATAATTGATAGTTATTATAATAATGAAAATGAAGAATATAATAATTTTATAAAAATTTTTAAAGATTTTTCTAAAAACTTTTTATTACTCAACAAACTTATTACAGATTTATTTATATCAGTTAATTACCAAGTAATAATTGATGAAAGCCTGTGAGGGCAAGACATTAAAAAGTACAACTCTATAGAAGAAATTTCTTTATATTGATTTATAGCAAACACTTACAAAATAATGTATGAGTACAGTGAATCTGATATGTTTAAAAGTTTAGTTGTGTCAGACTATCAGCAAAATTTAAATAAGCTAAAAGCTAACTTTTATTTAAATCCACTTGAACTATACATAAATTTATCTTATGGATCATTTTATAATAATGATAATGAAAATAGTTTAATAATTAATAGTTTAGATGAAAACAGTCCTTTGTATGTCAGAAGTTTTATTAATCTAGAAGAAAAGCAAACTAATGAAAATAAAGCAAATAATGAATTACTAAGATATAAATCTAAAAATGTAAAGGTTTTTAGCTACGAAGGATTTTATGTATTTTTATTATTATTTAGTTTAGGTTTAATATACGTAAACTATTTTAAATTTAAAAAAACATTGATTGTTTAAAAGGAGAATAAGTTATGATAGAAGTAAAGAATTTAACTAAAGTGTATAAAAAAAATAAAAAAAATATTTTAAATAATATTAGTTTTAAAATTAAAAATGGTGATATTTGTTTATTTTGTGGTCCTAATGGAGCCGGAAAAACTACAACTATTAAAGCAATTTTTAAAGAATTAGAATTTAAAGAAGGTGAAATTACATATAATAATAAAAAATTATTATCTTCAAGTTTAAAAGATTTTGCTTTTTTCCCTGATTCAAATAATATTCCTTTGAGTTTAACAGTAAAAGATTATATTCAGTATATTGGAACTATTTATGATATTAAAAAAACTACCTTAAAAGAAAAAACAGAATTTTTAATAAAGTTTTTTAATTTAGAAGAACATAAAAATAAAAAGTTAGGGGAGTTATCTGCGGGTTGAAAAAAAAGAGCTATTTTTGCAGGGGTATTAGTTAATGAACCGAAATATGTTTTTATGGATGAACCAACAGCAAATTTAGATATAGCTTCACAAGAATACTTTGTTCAAGTTGTTAAGAAGTTGAATGAAAAAGGGGTAACATTTTTTATTACAACTCATCAAATTGAAGATTTTTCAAAAATTAATAATCACCTAATAGTGATAAACGAAGGAAATATACTTTATGATCAATACATTAATCCAAATAAACAAAACTCAAAAGATATCTATTTAGAACATATAAAAAATACTGAGACTAATAATGATTTATTAGAAAAGATATACACTGAAAAATAAAACAACTAATTTAATTAGTTGTTTTTAAATTATAAAGGTTAGAAAAAATGAAGCTAAGTAGATTAGTGTTAAAATCATTGTTTTTTTTTGTTTGAAAGGAAATATACCAAAAAAAAATAAAATTAACAAATAAAATATGAAGCTTTATTAAGGTATGGAAAAGATAAAAAACATCGAAAAAATAGCATATGATTTAAATATTAAGGTTGGTTCACAATTAATACGCCATTGAATAATTCCTCTAAATACTTCAATTTCAATAGTATGTATAGTTATTGTAAAGAGGTAAAACTGATGAGTCAAAAATTAAAAAAAAATTATTTCTAAAGAATTAAGAGTCAAAGATAAGTAGAATAAAGTCCTAAAAGAAAAATTTAAAAAGTTAGAAAAAAATTTAACTATTTACAAATATTCAATTGTATTATTTATAATTTTATATAAAAAAATAATATCTATATGAATATTAAGAAATATATAGTTAATTTTCAATAATTTAGAATTAGCAAAGGAATATATTTGATATAAATGTTTAAAAACTTGGGCATAATTCAGAGTAAACTTGTAAAAAAAATGTATTTATCGCTTTGAATAAATATATTAAAAAATAAGTAGTGTTTTAAATAACAAAGAATTAAAACTAGAAAAAATAAATTATACATAAAAAGTGTAGGTTTTTCTTGTTTTGAAAAAAATACTTTTAGAGCGATTAATAAAAATAGTTTTTATATTATTTACAATTTATAACCAGCATTTATTTAAAATAAAAACTGCTTTTATTAAACTATTGTTACCCCCCCCTTATTTTTCTCGCAACCATGATTAGTTTATAATTGTACTTGGAGAAATGTGGTATAATTTATAAAAATGTGGGTGAATATAATGAAAAAATTTAATTTTAAATTATTAGGTATTAACTTCAAAAACATTATAAAAAACAAGGCTTTATGATCAATTACATTAACTTTTGTAATTATATCTACTTTATTAGAATTAACTTCTTTTTATAATTATTATAATTCAAATGTTGATGTTAAAAAGATAGATTCATTTTTTAATAGAACATTTTTTTGTAAAAAACTGTTTGATATTATAATGCTTTCAGTAGTTGTGATCTATTTAACAACCATTTGCTTTTATGTTGATAAAAAACAAGGAAAAATTAATCTT